>JBJMIP010000038.1:0-7794 GCA_045806825.1 Marmoricola sp. | reverse complement strand
GGCGCTGGTGACCTCGCGCGAGCTGCCACCGTTCCTCGTCAAGGGCAAGAGCAAGCCGGTGACCGCGGTCGTCGTCGAGGACGTCTCGGAGGCGCTCCGCTCGCCGCTCGCGTCCAACGACCTCCCGCTGGTCGGCCGCGAGGCCGAGCTGGCGGAGCTGCGCGCGATCGTCGGGGAGGTCGGTGAGGGCCGTGGTCGGGCTGTCGAGATCCTCGGCGAGGCCGGTGTCGGCAAGTCCCGGCTGATCGCCGAGGTGGCCGACGACGAGCGGATCTTCCAGCAGGTCAAGGTCGAGTGCCAGCCGTACCACACCAACACCGCGTACGCCGCGGCGAAGGTGATCCTCCGCCGGCTGGTCGGCATCTCCTACAGCGCCTCGGCCGAGGAAGCCGGGCGGCTGCTCCAGCGGACCGTCAGCCGGGTCCGTCCCGAGCTGCTGCCGATGCTGCCGCTGCTCGCCGTGCCGCTGGACGCGACCGTCGATCCGACCCCCGAGGTCGACGCCCTGGCGACCGACTTCGTGCTCGCCCGTACCCACGAGAGCGTCGTCGACCTGCTCACGGTGATGGTCGGGACGCCGACCCTTTTCCTGGTCGAGGACGCCTACTACGCGGACCCCGCGTCCGCGGGCCTCTTCAGCGCCCTGGCCCAGCAGATCGCCGACCGGCCGTGGCTGCTGTTCGCGACCAACCGTCCCGACAGCAGGCTGCTGCTCACCGGCGTCACCTCGGTGCACCGGATGGACCTCGAGCCGCTGGGGGAGGGCGCTGCCGTCGAGCTCGCCACGGCCGCCTTCCGGGAGATGGCCGGGGGCAGCGACGCTGCAGCAGCCCTGGCCGCGGTCGCCGACCGGGCGGGCGGTAACCCGCTGTTCGTGCTCGAGCTGATGCAGGCGGTCCGCGAGGGCGTCGCCACCGAGGACCTGCCGGAGTCGGTCGAGCGCATCGTCGCCGAGCGGCTCGACCGGCTCGGCGCGAACGACCGCACCCTGCTCCGCTACGCGGCGGTCGTCGGGGCTCGCTTCGACACCGAGCTGCTCGACCTGGTGCTGACCAGCACCGGGCAGCGGCCCTCGGACCCGCAGATCTGGGACGCGCTCGCAGACCTGGTCGAGCGCGACGGCGAGCACCACGTGCGCTTCCGGCACGTGCTCTACCGCGACGTCGCGTACGGCGGACTTCCGTTCGGTCGGCGCGGTCGGTTGCACCAGCGGGTGGGCGAGCTGATCGAGGCGAGCAGCCAGGCCAGCGACGTCGCGCTGCTCGGCGAGCACTTCTTCCGCGCGGGCGACTACGAACGGACCTGGCGCTACTCGGTCGCCGCCGGCGACCGTGCGTGGAACGAGCTGGCGGTGGCCGAGGCCGCGGTCGCCTACGAGCGCGCGCTCGACGTCCGTCGGCACGTGCGCGGGCTTGCCCCGAAGGCGGTGGCCCGCGTCTGCGAGGCGCTCGGCGACGTGCGTGAGAGGACCGCCGCGTACGACGACGCCGACAAGCAGTACCTCGCGGCGAGCAAGGTGCGGCCGGCCGACCCAGCGGCCGAGGCGCGCTTGCTGCGCAAGCGCGGGAACCTGCGGGAGAAGACCGGCCGCTACCCGCTCGCGCTGCGGTGGTACGACCGCGGGCTGGCGGCGAACGCCGCAGCCGGGCACGGGCAGGCCGATGCACCGCTGATGGTGGCAGCGGCCGGTGCGTTGTTCCGGATGGGTCGGCAGGCCGAGGCGTTGCGCACGGCGACCGAGGCGGTCGACCATGCCGAGCGCGTGGGCGACACCGAGTCCGAGGCGCACGCCTGCCTGGTCGTCCAGGCCTGCAACGGTGAGCTGGGCCAGGTCGCCGACATCGGGTACGGGCAGCGCTCGCTGGCGTTGTTCACCGAGCTCGGCAACGTGCAGTTCCAGGGCAAGGCGCTGAACAACCTCGGCGTCGCGCTGTACTTCCGGGGCGAGTGGTCGCCCGCGGCCGAGCACTACCAGCAGGCCGCCGAACGTTTCGACGCCGCGGGCGACGTGATGGAGGCCGCCGCAGCTCGTTCCAACGTGGGAGAGATCCTCTCCGACCAGGGACGCACCGCAGAGGCCCGGCTGCTGTTCCAGCAGTCCCACCTGGCCTTCGCCTCAGCCGGTCACCCCTGGGGCGAGGCGGTCACGCTCGGCAACCTCGGCCGGGCCCAGGCGCGTGACGGTGATCCCGTGCACGCGCTGGCAACGCTGGCGCGCGCCGGCGAGCTGCTCGCCGAGATCGGCTCGGCCAGCTTCGCGGTGGAGAACCAGATCCGGCTCGCTGAGGCGCAGCTGCTCGCCGGGCAGACCGAGGCCGGCGTGGCGCTGCTCGAGGACCTGGCGCCCCAGGTCGAGGCGAACACCGGCTTCCCCGGATCAGACGCAGTCCTGGCGCGGTTGTGGTGCTGGTCGCTGCGCCAGTCCGGCCACACCGACGAGGCGCTGGTGCGGGCGAGATCCGCGGTCGAGCTGGCGGCTGCCGCCGGGATCCGGTACGAGCGTGCCGTGGCGTTGAACGAGGTGGCCGCGCTCACGCGGGACCCGGCGGTTGCCGAGGAGGTCAGGGCGGAGCTGACAGCGCTGGGAGTCGTGCGACTCCCAGCACTGCCGCTGCCGTTGTGAGCTAGCCGATCAGGCTGGCCGACGCTGTCGACCCGTGCCAGACGTCCTTGCCGGCAAACGTGGCGTTGTAGCGCCCGGCGAGGATCATGGCCACGGTGTAGAGCAGGTTGGTCGGGCACGCCGCCACGCCTGCGCTGTTGGTCGTCGCCGTGCACAGCGTCGTCCCGCTCGGGAGCGTGAACTTCACCGACTGGCCCGCGATCGGACTGCCGGTCCCGTCCTTGAGGGTGGCCGAGATGGCCCCGCTCTTCAGCTCGACGATGTTCGTGCTGATCCGCAGCTGCAGCAGGGCTGCGGTGGCGGTGAGCGTCGTCTTGCGGTTCACCTTCACGGTGGCTGCTGCCGTCTGGCCGAGGTTGTCGACCACCGTCACCGTGGCCGTCGTGTCCACCCACGCCGTGTTGTAGGTGTGGGTCACCGTGAGGGTGCCACCGCCCGAGGCGTTCCGGGTCACCGTGCAGCCCGAGCCGGCCATCGCGCAGTTCGTCGACGCTCCGTCCCCCCAGGCCACGGTCCCGCTGTAGGTGAGCACTGAGTAGCCGGTGAACGGGACCGTCAGTGTCGTGACCGCGCCGTCCTGGGCCTTGCTCACGCCGATCGTCCCGACCGTGGCCGGAGCGCCCAGGACCGTGAAGGTCCGGGTCACCGACGGCACGCTGGCGGGGTTGCCGGCCCGGTCCGGTCCGGCGTACACGGTGACGCTGTGCGTGCCGGGCGCCAGCGGCATCGTGGTGCCGCTGGTCACCGGGATCGGCGAGGAGTCGACCGTCGCGGTGCAGGTGGTCGCTCCCGAGCCGGCGTCCGGGCAGCTGTAGGTGATCAGGGCCCCCGGTGCGGCGGGCATCGACTGGCCGGGCGCGGGACTGGTCAGCGTGGCGACCGGACCGATGGTGTCGATCGCGATCGTCACCTGCTGGGTCTGTCCGTCCCCGCTGGTCACCCGGACCGTGTGCAGTCCGGTGCCGGTCACGCCGAAGGGCTCCTGGTACCCGGTCGGGTCGCTCTCGCCGACCACTTCGTAGACGAGCTTGACGCCACCGGTGGCGGTCACAGTGACCGGGCCGGTGTACCAGTTCTGCTGCCCCTGCTGGCCGGCCAGGGTCAGCGTCAGGTTGCCCACCGGGCCGCCGTCGTTGCCGCCGGTCGGGTCGTTGACCGCGCCGACCACGGCGTCGTCGTCATTGAAGTTCTGCGCCTTGTCGGTGGTGACGCCGACGTTGCCGGCCGCGTCGACCGCCTGCAGGATGAACTCCAGGTTCCGGCCGCTGCTGGCCAGCGATCCGGTCCACTCGTCCGAGCCCGCGGTGCGCACCAGGTCGAGACCGCGCCAGGTGGTGGCAACCCCGTCGCGGGGGTCCTGCAGCAGCAGCAACCGGACCCGCTTGACCCGGGACTCATCCCCCCGGTCGTCGGTTGCGTGGGCCGAGACGCTCAGCACCCCGTCGTGGACCGAGCCGGTCACCTGCGAGAACGTCGGAGCGATGTAGTCGTCGTTGCCCGCCGGCGGCAGGTAGGTCAGCACGTCCATCGACTTGTAGGTCCGCTGGAGCCCCTTGCCGTCAGCCGAGGTGGTCCGGAAGTAGCCGGTGGTGGCGGCGACGTGGAACGTCTCACCCGCCGGCGACAATCCGGAGTTCACCCGGACGGCCCGGGTCGGGAACGCGGTGTCCACCCCGACGTCGGTCCGCTCGCCGGAGTCGTCGACGACCGGCTGGAAGACGTACGGGTCCGAGTTCGAGGCATCCACGCTGGTCAGCCCGAGCACCAGGCCGTCGTGCGCGGCCAGCCCGGCCGGCAGGGCGAACTCCTGGTCGACCTTCGGCTCGACCGGACGGTTCTGCACGGTGGTCAGGCTGTCCTCACCGGTGGCGGGGTCGACCGCGGCGGTGTAGGTGGTCCCGTTGTCCGCGGTCCGGGTGGCGTACGTCGGCACGAGGTGCGACGTCGTGGCCTGCAGCCCGGTGGCCGTGTCGGGAGCGAGCACCGGGGAGACCGGGGCCGGCACCGACGGCGGGTTCGGCACGTCGAGCCGGTAGAACGGCAGGCCGTAGAACGTGGTCTCCTCGAGCACCTTCTCGTCGTACGGCGTGTACTCGGCCAGCCCGGAGAAGTAGGCGTTCTTCGCGTAGAGCAGGGCCTCGCCGACACTCATGCTGCCGTCGAGCCGCTGCGCGAACTGCGCCATCAGCTGCTCGGAGAGCGCCACCGTGTCCGTGTCGCCGTACCCGAAGCCGGTGTTGCCGACGAAGACGCCACCCTGGCTGGAAACCGCCTGGGCGAAGTCGAGTGCCCGGTCGTCTGTCCCGGCGAACAGCTTGTCGCTCGCCGACAGACCGCTGTGGCAGCCCATCGAGAAGACGACGGCTCCGGCCAGGTCGCCGGCCAACGAGCCCCGGACCGCGGCCGCGGTGAACAGGTCGGACTCGTCCTGGTCGTGGTTCCCCTTGCCGGGCAGCGCCCTGAAGTGGTCGAAGTGCGCGTTGATCGAGAGCAGGTTCGGCTTCAGGGCCGCGATCGCGCTCTCCAGGTCCGCCCGGGTCCAGTCGTCGCGGATCAGGGACGAGTTCACGCTGCCGTAGGTGCCGCTGACCTCGTTCTTGATCTCGCTGGCACCGTCGGAGAGGAAGTCGTACCCGGTGACCAGGCCGGTCCCGACCGCGAGCTTGCCGTCGGCGTTGCGGAAGTCGCTGAGCTGGTCACCGATCTCCGTCGGCGACTCGACCATCCGGCCGACCACGGCGTCCGGCACGTACAGGGTGCGGTCGCCGAACGCGTACGGCGAGCGGTCGACGTACGGGTTGTCCGACTGGACGCTGCTGGTCGCGAACGTCGCGAACAGGGCGTTGCCGGCGTCGCTGAACGTCGAGGCGTACCCGGACTCGTTGGCCACCTTGGTGCGGTCGGGGACCCGGGCGAACGGCACGGCGTCGTCGTCGCCGACGATCACCACGTTCTTCAGCGTGGCCCCGGCAGCGCGGTAGCCGTTGAGGACGCGGGCGACCTCGCTGGTGACCCCGTTCGCCCCCGAGGGCAGGCACGGGCTGGCGTCCCAGGTGGCGTAGGCGGCGCGCACGGCCGGGTCTGCGTCCACCGTCAGCACGGAGGCCTTGATGCCGAGGCCGTCGTTGCCGTTGGCCCACCCGACGAAGCTGTTCAGCTGGTCCATCAAGGTGTCGGCCGCGGAGTCGCCGTACAGTCCGGCCATCCGCGAGCGGTTGAGGACGAACACCGTGTTGGTGCCTGCCGGCAGCGTGCCGGGCAGCTGGGTACCCAGTGCGCCACCCGTGATCGGCCGGGCCGGGCAGGCCGGCTGGGTGTTCGTCACGAACCGCTTGAGCCGCAGAGCGTAGGGCTGGGTGTCGACCGCACCGTTGTAGCCGGTGACGGCGAGGTAGTACGTCCCCGTTCGGGTGAGGATGCCGGTGTCGATCTGCTCGTTGGTGCGCCCCCGGTTGTAGGAACCCTGGACGGCCGCGAGGTTGCCCAGGTCACTCGGACGGGTGACGTCGTCACCTCGGGTCGCCTGGGAGTCGACGGCGCCGGACTGCGTCGAGCCGGGGAGGCCGGAGCCGCCGGTGTCGTCGACCGGGGCGAGGCTCTTGCCGGAGGTGGCCACGATGCTGCCCTCGCGCGGCGCGTACAGCGTCGCGTCGAGATCGGCATCCAGGTTGCTCAGGCTGATCGAGACCCGCGTTCCGGGGGCACTGACGTCGAACTTGAAGACGTCGACGTCGCCCGCGTGGGAGACGTGCGAGAGCGTGATGGTGTCGTCGGCCAACGGGGTTGCCGAGGCGAGCGTGTCGTTGGGCTCGAAGGCTTCCTGGACCACCGTGGCGGCGGTGTCGGACGCGGTCTCGTCATCGGCCGGCAGGATCGCGGTGGCCTTCAGCTGGGCCGGACCGATCGTGACCGGGGCGTCCAGGCTGAACTGGAGCTGGCGGGGGGCGCCGGCCGGGACGTTGTCGAAGGACCAGGTCGCGGTGTCGCCATTGATCACCGGGGTGCGCTCGGCGGTGGTGCCGTCACCCGTGGTCGATCCGGGTTCGATCCGGGAGCCGTGCGGGACCTGCACGGTCACCTCGACGCTGCGCGGGAGTCCGTCCGGCGCATCGGCGCGGTAGGCCACGGTGACCGGAGTGCTGGTCGGTGTCGTGTCGAACGCCTGGGTGGCGATCTGGGAGACGTCGAGGCTGTCCCACGGGAACTGCTTGGGGTTGATCAGCGCCAGCAGCACGTCGCCGAGGGTGATCTTGCCGGCCTCGGTGTTGGTGATCGCTCCGAACAGCTGGCCCAGGGTGAGGTCGCCGTACTGGCCGAGCTCGCCGAGGGTCAGGTTCCCGTAGTTCGGCAGGTCGCCGAGCTTGGCGTTCGGCAGCGCCTGGTTCAGTGCCGAGCGCAGCTCGGCCTCGGAGTAGGTCCCGCCGCCGGGCTTGGAGATGGCGCCGACGAGGTCGCCCAGCCGGAGCTTGGCCAGGGAGGCGGTCAGGTCGCTGAGGTGCAGGTACTGCAGAAGCGTGGTGACCTGACCCAGGGTGACGGTGTCCCACCCGGTGAGCTGGGAGAGCTTCAGATTGCTGTTCGCCAGCGCCTGCTGGACCTGAGCCGCACTGAACTCCTTCAGGTGCTGTGCGATGTCGTCCAGGCGGACGCCGCCGAGCAGGGACTGCAGCTGGCCCAGGGTCAGGTAGGGCCAGATCTGCGACAGCTCGCCGAAGGTCAGGTCGTCGAACCCGCCCTGTTGCAGGTCGGCCAGGGTGCGCGACCCGAGGGCTGCGCGGAGCTGACCGGCGGTGATGCCGCCGGCGCCCAGCAGGACGCTGAAGCGGACGCCGTGAAGGTGGCCGTCCAGGTCACCGAGAGTGCCTCCGGGCTTCAGGGCGCCGGCGGCGACCGCCTCTCCGAGCGTCGCGGTCGAGCAGTCGACGACCGTGCAGTCGACCAGGTTCGACCGCTGGGTCGAGGACAGGTCGGAGAGCCGGATGCTGGACATCGGAATGCTCGACATCGGGATGGAGGACATCGGGATGCTGGACATCGGGGTGCCGTTGATCGTGATCGACGACATCGGGATCGAGCTCATCGGGATGGACGACATCGGGATCGAGCTCATCGGGATGGACGACATCGGGATCGAGCTCATCGGGATGCTGGACATCGGGATGGACGACATC
>JBJMIP010000037.1:0-7566 GCA_045806825.1 Marmoricola sp. | reverse complement strand
GGTCACCGGCTGGAAGATCGGCTGGGCCAGCGGTCCGGCGGAGCTGGTGGCGGCGGTGGAGGGTGCGAAGAACTGGCTCACCTACGTCTCCGGCGGCCCGCTGCAGCCGGCTGCAGCGGTCGCGCTGAACGAGCACGACAGGTTCCACCAGCAGCTCGCCACCGACCTGCGCGGCAAGCGCGACCAGCTCTGCGACGGGCTGGAGGCGCTCGGGATGACGACGTACCGTCCCGACGGCACCTACTTCGCGACGACGGACGTGTCGGCGTACGGGCACGCCGACGGCCGTTCGTTCTGCCTGGCCCTGCCCGAGCTGGCCGGGGTCGTGGCGATCCCGTCGCAGGTCTTCTACGACGACCAGGACGCCGGTCGGCACCTGGTGCGGTGGGCGTTCTGCAAGAAGCCCGAGGTCATCGAGGAGGGCCTGCGCCGGCTCGGTGCGACGGACCTCAGCGCGCGCTGATCACCACAGCGGCGGTCGCGTCGCCGGCGGCTGCTCGCGCGGGCCCGACGGTGACGCTCCGGCGAACCACTCGCGCGTCGGGCGGCGCATCAGGATGCCGGTGGTCGCACCGATCGCGGCCAGGTAGGGCAGCGAGAACGGGAACGCGAGCACGCTGACCAGGCCGGCCGCCCAGGCCGAGACCAGCAGCACGATCCACGCCCACCGGACCCGGCGGGAGACCAGCACGGCCAGGACCACGGCAGCCACCGACCAGACCACGAAGACCGAGGACGCGACCGTGACCACCGTGGTGACGGTGTCCACGTCGAAGGACTTCTGCCAGGCCGGGCTCTTCTTGAGCTCGGTGACCATCCGGTCCTGGTCGACGGCGAGCAGGATCGCCACCACGGCGTAGCCGAGCGCCGTCAGGCTGCTGAAGACGCCGGTCAGGATGCAGGCGAGCCGGACCTGCCGCGGGATGGGCGCCGGAGCCGGAGGAGCGGTGGGCTCGGAGGGTGCGAGCGCACTGGTCTCCTGATCACCCGTCGGAGGTGTCGGGGCCGGCCAGGCGAGGTCGACCGGCGACCCGGGTGCCGGCGGCGCTTCGCCCCAACCCGGCGTCGGCGGCGGCTGGGCGGTCCCGGCCGTCGGAGGTGCCCAGGAGAGCGGGGTCGTCGGCGGCTCCGGGCGCCGCTCGACCGGAGGTGCCGGACGGACCGGCGGTGCGACCGGGCGCCCGTCGAACCAGTCCCGCGCCGGCCGGCTCCACAGCAGCGCGGTGCCCACGGCGATGAACATGCCGAGGAACGCGGTGAAGCTGCCCGCGATCGAGGCGGTCAGCACGATGGAGACGGCGGCGATGCTGGCCACGACCCGGGCACCGCGGTGGCCCTGCAGGACGAAGATGCCGAGCACGCCGGTCACGGCGCCGGCCACGCCAGAGACGTAGAGGCACCAGCGCATGACCCCGAGGATGTCGTCGACGGTGAAGCCGAAGCCCTTGGCCGAACCCGACCGGATCGCCTCGGCGACGCGGTCGCGCATGTCGACGGTCTGGAGCTGCCCGATGGTGTCGAAGACCGCGAAGACCAGCAGCACCGAGGCCACCGCGATGCCCCACCCGGCCACGGTGACCTGGCTCGGGCGCGCGCTCGGATCGGGCTGGTTCATACCTCCATTCAACCAAGGGGACCGAACACGCCGGTCGGCCGCTGCCCCGCGGTGCGAGCCGGAGCAAGCACCCTCCCTACACTCGACTTCCATGAGCCCCGTCGCTCGCCCGCAGGCTGCCTTCTTCGACCTGGACAAGACGATCATCGCCAGGTCGAGTGCGTTCGCGTTCAGCCGCGAGTTCCAGGCGGGCGGGCTGATCTCGCGCGGGGCGGTGCTGCGCTCGGCGTACGCACAGTTCGTGTACCTCGTCGGCGGCGCGGACCACGACCAGATGGAGAAGATGCGGCAGTTCATGTCGCAGCTCTGCGCCGGGTGGGACGTCCAGACCGTGAAGGACATCGTCGGCGACACCCTGCACAACATCGTCGACCCGATGGTCTACGACGAGGCGGTCAGCCTGATCGAGCAGCACCACGCAGCCGGGCGGGACGTGATCATCGTGTCCACCAGCGGCGCGGAGATGGTCGAGCCGATCGGCGAGATGCTCGGGGCCGACCACGTGGTGGCCACCCGGATGGAGATCGCGGACGGCAAGTACACCGGCAAGATCCGGTTCTACGCCTACGCCGAGAACAAGGCCAAGGCGGTCAACGACCTGGCCCGCAAGCGTGGCTACGACCTGGCCGAGTGCTACGCCTACAGCGACTCGATCACCGACGTCACGATGCTGGAAGCCGTCGGCCACCCGTTCGCGGTCAATCCGGACAAGGACCTGCGCAAGGTCGCGACCGAGCGCGAGTGGCCGGTCCTGGTCTTCCAACGGCCGGTCGCCCTGGGCAGCCGGGTCAAGCTACCGCCCGCGAAGCCCACGCTGACGGCCCTCGCGATCGCCGGTGTGGCCGGCATCGGAGCAGCGATGTGGGTGCACGCGCGGCGCGCCCGGCGCGATCACGTGCGGCTCTGAGCCGAATCCCCGTGCGCCTCGCGCAGCGGGGAAAAGTCAACCCTTGAATGTCCCTCTGGTGCCGCGTTAGACAGGTAGCAACAACTTCAGACCAGCACACGGGCACGGAACCCACGCGCCGATCTCCCTTCCTACAGGGCGTACGCAGACCGGGATACTCCCGGGGCGACATTTAGACCGTGCACGCTTGTTAGCCAAAGCGCCTGTGTGTTCGAGCGGCATCGAGGGCACGCCCCCGGTGCCGCTCATCTGTCTGGGGGCCCGTCAGGACCGCAGCGGTGAAGCCTCGGTGCCTGCGGAGTAGGCCTGCGGCGCGTAGAGCAGCCAGGCGTGCATCCCGTTCTGACCGCCCACGGCGTAACCGCGCAGGTTCGACTCGTACGCCGCGCGCAGGCCGAGGTGCCCCGCCTCCGGGACGACCACCGACGCGGGGTCCACGCCGCGAGCCACCAGCACGAGCCGCTCGGCGGCCCGGGCGACGATGCCGTTGTGCGAGGCGAACGGCGCCACCGTTGCGATGTCGGCGTGCACGAGGGCGGCGACCAGCATCGCCGGGACGGTCGTCGTGAGCAGGGTCTCGGCGAGGCCGCCCAGCCGGGCCGCCGCTTCGGCGTTGACCGGGCGGCCGAGGGACTCCTCCTCGAGCACGCCCTTGCCGGCGAGCGCGTGCAGCCGGGCGAAGGCCTGCAGCGGCGAGGTGCTGATCACCGGCACCAGCGCGAGCATCCCGGTGCTGACCCGCAGCGCGGCCTGGGCGATCTCGTCGCCGTCGCCGGCGCGGACCTCCTCGAGGCTCGACGCCGAGCCCTCGAGGACGGCGCTCGCGTGGGCGCCGCGCAGCAGCGACTCGGCCGTCTGCTCGGGGGTGGTCTGCTTGCGGCCGCGGTCACGCAGCAACGCGTCCACGCCGTCGCGGGCAGCGGTGAGCCCGGACGGAACGCCTTCGAGGTTCGTCAACCAGGCCAGGGGGTCGTCGGCGCCGGGCGCCGGGACACGCAGAGGTTCAGCCACGCGGGCAAGGCTATCCGGTACGTTCGATCGCACGATGACCGGCGAGGACAGCTTCCGCAGCCCCGAGCGCGCGCGCTCGTTCGCGACCGTCGCCGAAGCCTACGACCGGGCCCGACCGGGCTACCCCGCCGAGGCGGCCGAGTGGCTCATCGGCAGCGGACACCAACGTGTCCTCGAGCTCGGTGCCGGAACCGGCCTGCTGACGGAGGCGCTGGTCGCGGCCGGGCACGACGTGCTCGCCACCGACCCGTTGCCCGAGATGCTCGCCCTCCTGCGTCGCCGGGTTCCCGGCGTACCGGTCGCGGTCGGTACTGCCGAGTCCATCCCGGCCCCGTCGCGGTCGGTCGACGTCGTCGTGTGTGCCGAGTCGTTCCACTGGTTCGACCACCAGCGCGCGCTGGCGGAGGTCGCCCGCGTGCTGCGCCCCGGCGGGGTACTGGCACTCGTCTGGAACTTCCGCGACGAGTCCATCCCGTGGGTCCGCAAGCTCGGTCGGGTGATCACGGCCGAGGCGGACCCCCCGGACCTGGTCGACCCTCTGCGCACCTCGGAGACCTTCGGGTTCGTGGAGTCCCGCGAGTTCTCCTTCTGGCAGAACCTCGGCCGCCCCCAGCTCCTCGACCTGGTCCGCTCGCGCTCCTACATCGCCTCGATGGGCGACGCCGAGCGCACCGACGTGCTCGACCGCGTCGGCGCCCTGTACGACGACTACGGCCGCGGCCCCGACGGGATGCAGCTGCGCTACCTCACCCGCTGTTACCGCTCGGCGGTAACCAACCAGCCGCCCGCGCCGGTCGTGATGACCCCGGTCCGCGAGGCCGGCGACCCGGAGGAGACCCAGGCCGTGCCGGGTCTGGGTCAGGGCGCTCCGGAGCCGGTGCGACCCGCCGGTCCGCCCGAGGACCCGGGCACCGTGCTGATCGACTTCAAGTAGCTCGCAACGCACTCGCAACGCTGGTGCTGCGAGCGTGCGGGGCGACGCCCCTCGTGACCCGACGCGTGGCGTCCTAGGCTGACCGGGAACGGTCGATGAACCCTCACCCCAGGAGCACGAGTTGAGCGACAACGAGACCTTGGCCAACCTCGGGACCGAGGAGCGTCGTTTCGCTCCTCCGGCCGACTTCGCGGCGAACGCGAACCTCACCGCTGCGGCGTACGAGGAAGCTGCCGCCGATCGCCTGGCGTTCTGGGCGGAGCAGGCCGACCGGTTGACGTGGGAGACCCGCTGGGACGAGGTCCTGGACTGGAGCAACCCGCCGTTCGCGAAGTGGTTCGTCGGCGGGAGGATCAACGCCGCCTACAACTGCGTGGACCGTCACGTCGAGGCCGGTGCCGGGGACAAGGTCGCGTTCCACTGGGTCGGGGAGCCCACCGACGACAGCCGTGACATCACCTACGCCCAGCTCAAGGACGAGGTCTGCCAGGCCGCGAACGCTCTGACCGAGCTGGGCGTGCAGAGCGGCGACCGGGTCGCGATCTACCTGCCGATGATCCCCGAGGCCGTGGTCGCGATGCTGGCGTGCGCGCGTCTGGGTGCCCCGCACACCGTGGTGTTCGGGGGGTTCTCGGCCGACGCGTTGGCCTCGCGGATCGATGACTGCCAGGCGAAGGTGGTGATCACCGCGGACGGCGGCTACCGCCGTGGGGCGCCCTCCCCGCTGAAGGCCGCGGTCGATGAGGCGCGCACCAAGACCGACCTGGTCGAGAAGGTGCTGGTCGTCAAGCGCACCGGGCAGGAGGTGGCTTGGGACGACGCGGTGGACGTGTGGTGGGACGAGAGCGTCGCGAAGGCCTCGACGGAGCACGCGTGCGAGTTCTTCGACTCCGAGCACCCGCTGTACGTGATGTACACCTCCGGGTCGACGGGCAAGCCCAAGGGGATCCTGCACACCACCGGTGGGTACCTGACCGGGGCGGCGTACACGCACTGGGGCATCTTCGACCTCAAGCCCGAGACCGACGTGTACTGGTGCACCGCCGACATCGGCTGGGTCACCGGGCACAGCTACATGGTCTACGGGCCGCTGGCCAACCAGGCCACCTCGGTGATGTACGAGGGCACCCCGGACTCCCCGCACAAGGGCCGCTGGTGGGAGATCGTGGAGAAGTACGGCGTCACGATCTTCTACACCGCCCCCACCGCGATCCGCACGTTCATGAAGTGGGGCGACGAGATCCCCGCGAAGTTCGACATGAGCTCGCTGCGGCTGCTCGGCAGCGTGGGCGAGCCGATCAACCCCGAGGCCTACGTCTGGTACCGCGAGACCATCGGCGGCGGGCGCACCCCGGTCGTGGACACGTGGTGGCAGACCGAGACCGGCGCCATCATGATCAGCCCGTTGCCCGGGGTCACCGAGGCCAAGCCGGGCTCGGCGATGCGCGCGATCCCCGGCATCACCGCCGACGTCGTCAACGACGAGGGCGCCTCGGTGCCTGACGGTTCGGGCGGCTACCTGGTCATCCGTGAACCCTGGCCCTCGATGCTGCGCACCCTGTGGGGCGACGACGAGCGGTTCAAGGAGACCTACTGGTCGCGGTTCGAGGGCATGTACTTCGCCGGCGACGGCGCCAAGAAGGACTCCGACGGTGACGTCTGGGTCCTCGGTCGTGTCGACGACGTCATGAACGTCTCGGGCCACCGGCTCTCCACCACCGAGATCGAGTCGGCCCTGGTCTCCCACCCCAAGGTCGCCGAGGCTGCCGTCGTCGGTGCGACCGACGAGATGACCGGCCAGGCCGTCTGCGCGTTCGTGATCCTCCGGGAGTCCGCCGGCGACGGCGGCGCGGACATCGTCTCCGAGCTGCGCAACCACGTCGCCAAGGAGATCGGCGCGATCGCCAAGCCGCGACAGATCATGATCGTCCCCGAGCTCCCCAAGACCCGCTCCGGCAAGATCATGCGCCGCCTGCTGCGCGACGTCGCGGAGAACCGCGAGGTCGGCGACGTCACCACCCTCGCCGACTCCACCGTCATGGAGCTGATCGGTCAGGGAATGGCGACCAGCACCGAGGACTGACGGAATTGGGCGAGGCCCGGTCGATCACGACCGGGCCTCGTCCACGTTCTTCAGGTGTCTAGCCCTGGCAGACCAGCTGACCGTAGGGACCCTCGGTGGCGCGGTGCTCGGTGACCCGGCCGTCGACGGTGATGATGCAGGTGATCGGGAAGCCGCGGGCGCCGGCCTTCACGAACAGCTGGGCGTAGTCGGGGTCGCCGTACACGGTCGTGGTCAGGCTCCACGCGTTCTGCACGTTCTTCGCGATGCCGTAGTTCTGGTGCAGGCTCGTCGGGATGATGTAGCCCACGGTGCCGATCGGCGCCTCCGACGTGGCCCGCAGCGTGATGCTGTGCTTCGGCAGGTACTTGTAGATGCTGCCGCCCTGCAGGCCGGGCATGTTGAGGTTGCCCGAACCCAGGCCGTTGGCGCTGAACCCGCTGCCGAACTGCTTGAAGATGTTCGCCGAGGCCGCTGCCACCTGGGCTGCGGTGCTCGGCTTCGCCGTCGGCGACGTGGTCGGCAGCGTCACGGGCGCGCGGGTCGGAGCGGTCGGGAGCGGAGCCCCGAAGTCGCTCGGCTCCTTCGTGTCCTTCTTGCCGCCGCTCGCGAGCACGAAGACCAGCATCAGGACGGCCAGTGCCGCCACCCCTGCCAAGGCAGCGGTGATCTTGGGGCGGGCGCGCATCCAGTCGGTCATGGTCGGTTCAACGAGCGAGTCTCCCAGGAGTTAGGGCGAAATGTCCCGAAGACTCCCGAGTCTTGAATCACACGCGTCGCGCTGATGCCCACAAGCTCGCCGCCGTGGTGACGGCCAGGGTGCCGACGATGACGACCAGGGACAGCCAGATCGGGATGTCCGGCGCCCAGCCGACGTGGTGGCCGCCATTGATGAAACCGAGCTCGTTCTCGTGCAGCGCGTGCAGCACCAGCTTCACCCCGATGAAGGCCAGCAGGAACGCCAGGCCGTACGACAGGAACACCAGCCGCTGCAGCAGGCCGCCGATGAGGAAGTAGAGCTGGCGCAGGCCCATCAG
>JBJMIP010000036.1:0-7180 GCA_045806825.1 Marmoricola sp. | reverse complement strand
GAGCCCGGTCAGCAAAGCCGTGTGCTCGGGGTGTTGCGCAGCAACCGTCTCGAAGGGCCCCGTTTGGGTCCCTGAGGAGTGCTCGCCTGCCTGGGTCCCTGAGAAGTGTTGCGCAGCAACCGTCTCGAAGGGCCCCTCCAACCAATCAGCAACTTCCCCAGCACTGGGCCGGTCCTCAGGCAACCGATGAGTCATCCGAGCCAACAAGTCCCGCCACTGCGGGTCCAACGACTCCGGCATCGTCGGCGCCGCGTTCAACCGAGCGACCGCGGCCTCGACCGGCGTACCGGGGTAAGCCCGCTGGCCCGTCAACGCCTCGAGCAGCACCAACCCCAACGAGTAGATGTCCACCGCCGCAGTCAGCTCGTCCCCCGTCACCTGCTCAGGTGCCAGGTACGCCGGAGAACCGATCGCATCGCCGGTCCGGGTGTGGTGGTCCGTCGAGCCGATCAGCCGGGCGATCCCGAAGTCGGCGAGCAACGCCCGCCCGTCCGAGCTCAGCAGGACGTTGCTCGGCTTCACGTCGCGGTGCACGATCCCCTGACGGTGCGCGTACGCGAGTGCGCGAGCGACCTGGGCACCGATCGCGGCGACCTCCGCAGGCTCCAGCGCACCGCGCGCAATCCGCGAGGACAGCGTGGCGTCGTCCACGAGAGTCATCACCAGGTACGGCCGCTCCCCCTGGATGCCCGCGTCCAGCAGCGTGATCAGCCCGGGGTGGTCCAGGCTCGCGAGCGTGCGGGCTTCCTCGACGAACCGGATCCGCTCGACCGGCTCGTGCACCTCGCGCAGGACCTTCACCGCCACCCGGCGGTTCAGGACCTGGTCGGTAGCCCGGTAGACCTCGGCCATACCTCCGGTCCCGATGCGTTCATCGAGCCGGTAGCGGTCGTCCAGCAGGGCGGACTGATCGATCGTCACGGTTCCTCTTCTTTCAGAACTTCAGCCCGATCTATACCCCGCGATCCGTGGTTTCACCCCTGAGGAGGGCGCGAGTACGCGTGAGGTACCCCACCCCCACTTCCCGGAAATCTCGGAGTTTGGCGCGGGCGGCCTCGGGCACTGGTTCAGCACACGTCGCGGACGGGCCCTCCGGATCGCGACCCGAGGATTGGAATAACCCATGTACATCGGACTCGGAATCGTTCTCCTCGTGGCTGGCCTGATCCTTGCGTTCAACGTGATCACGGTCGACCTCAGCTTCATCAACGACGGGGCTCTCGGCGCCATCCTGATCCTGGCCGGAATCCTCGCCATCGTCCTGTCGCTGGCCGTCACCCGGCGGCGCACCACGGTCGTCGAGGACGACGCCCCCGTGGTCGAGCGGCGCTACCGCTAGACCTCGAGACGGCCGACCGGACAGACACCGGAACGTCGGCAAATCGGGCTCTTGCCGCCGGCCGAGCAGTTGGGCAATCTAGTGTTATGTCCTACGCAGAGAACGAGTCTGCGCAGCCGTTGGAGCACTTCAGCGATGACATCCACTCCTTGCTGACGGCGCGGGCAACGGTTGAGCAGGCCAAAGGAATCCTGATGGAGCGCTACTCGATGAGCGCCGATGCCGCCTTCGCCGTGCTGCGCCGCCACTCGCAGCACAGCAACCGGAAGCTCCGTGCGATCGCCGAGGAGCTGGTCCGCACCCGACAGCTGCCGGAAGATCGCTCGCTGAGCGGTCGCCCGGGGCACTCGGCAGGCTCTCTCCGCTCACCGCCGGCGGCGGTTATCTAGCCGCGACCACCCGTCGGCTGCGCGCCGCCCGACTCCTTGACGTCGAGCTCGAACCAGGAGACCGACGCGTCCTCGTCGCGGCCTGACCGGTCTGCGAGGGCCTGCACGATCTGCAGGCCACGCCCGCGGACGGGCAATCGCTCACCACCTGGGACCGAGGAGACCGTGGTGGCAGTCCCGTCGTCGCGGACCCGCACCGTGAGGACGCCGCCCGCCAGGCACAGCTCGACCTGACAGCCGCCGTCGGTGTGGATGATCGCGTTGGTGACGATCTCGGACAGGCACAGCAGCGCGTTGTCGACGCTCTCGACCTCCAGGCCCCAGTCGAGCATCGCCAGTCGGGCCTGCGCTCGGGCTGTCGGCACCGCGGACACGTCCGCCGGCACCTCGACGAGGACGTGCAGGTCGGATGCGCTGTCGACCGGTGGCAGGTGCCGAACCCGCTTTCTGCTGGAGCGACGCGCGTGCGCGAGCCGCGCGCCGAGCGACGTACCGAGCTCTCGGAGCAACGTGGCCTGGTCGGCGTCGAAGGACTGCGGGCGGTCGAAGTACAGGATGCAGCCGCCGAGCACCGACTCTCCGGCCGTCAGCGGGATCGCCGCGATCGCCTCGGACCCGCTGCCCTGCTTCGAACGCGCGAACGCGGAGAACCGGGGGTCCAGCGCGTCGAGAGCGCCGGCCACGATCGAGCCGCGCCGCACCGCCGTCGTCAGCGGGACGTCGTCATAGGTGTCGATGTGGCACCACTGGAGGGTCTCCTCGGCGAGCCGTTCGGTCGCGGTGAACAGCAGCTGCCGGCCACCACCCTCCACGACGGCCAGACCTGCCCGGTGGACGTTCGGCACGGCGGCGACCTGCTCGAACGCGCTCGACGCCCACGCGTCCAGGGCGCTGACCGTAAGGGCGGGGTCCACCGATTCAGGGTAGGCCAAAAGCCGCGATTGAGACCCGCTGGCACTCGTCCGTCTTGGACTGCCAACCGAAAGCGGCTACGGTCGAAGGAGTTACAGCGGTCCTTGCGTCTCCCCCGTAGTCACGGGATAGCAGCTTCGTCGGGGCTTCCACCCAGAGGTGTGACGCGGGCTCGACTTCCGCCGCTCTGGACCTCCCGCGGTCGAAACACAGCTGCTGCGGTGAGCCCTTTCGGAAGACGAGACACCTGATGTACCTCACCCTGCGCAGCGACCTGCTGCCTACTGTCTGCACCTACCTGCCCGACGCCGACGCCGGCTGGATCCAGTCGTGCGACCCGACGGACTTCCTGACCCACGTCGAGGCCTACGCGTGCGTCCGACGCCACCAGATCACGCTGCCCCAGCAGCTCCTGCGCGACTTCGCGGACGGCCTCATCAACTTCCTCGAGAGGCCCCTCGATCCGGCGCCCGCCTGACGGCGCGCAGGACCACCTGCTCCCAGCGGCCCGCCCCGCACCTTTTTGGACGAGGCGGACCTAACCCGAGAGCGAATCCAATCGGTGCGCGCGGGGCTAGTTTCTCGCTACCCGCATCCGCGCGGCCCATGCATGGCCGGGTGCGGCTCTGTTTGCAGAGCACCGGCTCGGGTAGTTCCTCGGTAGTTGCGAACAACCCAGAGAGGAGGGACCGTGCCGGAGTCAGCGCTCTCCTCGTCCCTGCTCGCCGCTGCTCGCGTCATCGACGAGGCAACGGACGTCGAGACCGCACTGCAGGCGATCACGAACGCGGCGGTGATCTCGCTGCCCGGGATCGAGCACGCCGGCATCTCCCTGCTGCGGAGTGACCGGTCGATCGAGACCCGCGGCGCGACCAGCGACCTGCCCCAACAGCTGGACGACCTGCAGTTCGAGTTCGCCGAAGGCCCCTGCTTCGACGCGATGCTCGAGGGGACCGACGACCTGCAGGTCTCGAACGACATCCGGCACGACCAGCGCTGGCCGCGCTACGTGCCCCGTGCTGTCGAGCTCGGCCTGAAGTCCCAGCTCGGCATGCGGCTCTTCCACTCCGACCAGCTGTACGGAGCACTGAACCTCTACTCGACCGAGAACGACACCATCCCCGAGGAGACCGTGGACGGGGTGCAGATCTTCGCCGCGCACGCCGGCGCCGTCCTCGGCCGGGTCGTGCTGGAGAAGAACCTGCGTGCCGCGATGGCCACCCGTACCGTCATCGGCGTCGCGACCGGACTGATCATGGGCAAGTACGAGGTCACCCAGGAGCAGGCCTTCCAGTACATGTCCCGGATCTCCCAGGACACGAACACCAAGCTGCGCGAGGTCGCCGAGCGCATCGTGCAGGAAGTCGGACCGGCCGACGCGTGACCGGCCGCTGAACCCGCGCCTTTGACTTCAAGTACTTTAAGTTTCTAACGTGGTCGGAGTGAGCCAGCAAACCACTCCTCGGACGTACACGATCAAGGAAGCCGCGGCCCTCACCGGGCTGCCGGCGAGCACCCTGCGCTACTACGAGTCGATCGGCGTGATCCCGGCGATCAGCCGCGGCGCGAGCAGCAAGCACCGCGTCTACGAGGAGGCCGACCTCGACCAGCTCATGTGGGTGGCGTGCCTGGCGGCCACCGGGATGTCGGTCGGCGACATGCGCACCTACGTCGCGAACGGGCCGCTCGGCGCGGCTGCCGCTCCCGGGCAGATCGAGCTGCTCACCCGTCAGCAGCAACGCCTGGCGACCGAGGCCAAGCAGGTCGTGCTCCGGCAGCGGTACGTCGCACTGAAGATCGACTACTGGCACGCGGTCGAGGCCGGCGACACCGAGCGTGCCGAGCTGATCGGCGCCGAGGCTCGCACGCTGGCCGACGACCTCCGCAGCAACGAGAAGTGAGGAGCACCGTGCAGATCACCCGCAGCTCGGCCGACACCATCAAGGGTCCTGGCGACTGGTTCACCGGCGACGTCTACATCGACCCCGTCGCCGCCGCACCCGAACCCTCGCGCGTCAGCGCGAACCTGGTGCACTTCATGCCAGGAGCGCGGACCCACTGGCACCGGCACCCGCTCAGCCAGACCGTCTTCGTCACCGAGGGGGTCGGGCTCTGCCAGCGCCGCGGCGGTCCGGTCGAGGTCATCCGGCCCGGAGACCGGGTGCTGTTCGAGGCGGACGAGGAGCACTGGCACGGCGCCACCCCGAACCGGTTGATGGTGCACCTGGCGATCAACGAAGCAGACCACGACCACGCCGTCGTGCACTGGCTCGAGCCGGTGACCGACGACGAGTACACCGCCACCCCGGCGGACTGAAACCCCAACGAAGGAGATCCCTCATGCAGGTCAACGCCTACGCAGCTCCCGCTGCCGGCGCACCGCTCGCGCTCACCACCATCGAGCGCCGCGCCGTCGGAGACAACGACGTCCTCATCGAGATCGAGTACGCCGGCATCTGCCACTCCGACATCCACACCGTCCGCGGCGACTGGGGCCCGCAGCCCTACCCGGTCGTCCCGGGCCACGAGATCGTCGGCACCGTCACCGAGGTCGGTCCGGGTGTCACCCGGCACCAGGTGGGTGACCGCGTCGGCGTCGGCTGCATGGTCAACTCCTGCCGCGAGTGCGCCAACTGCCTGCGCGGCGACGAGCAGTACTGCCTCAAGGGGAACGTCGGCACGTACGCCGCCACCGACCGTGACGGCACCACCACCCAGGGCGGGTACTCCACCCACGTCGTCGTCGACGCCGATTTCGTGCTCTCCATCCCCGAGGGCCTCGACCCGGCCGCCGCTGCGTCGATGCCGTCGGGGACGGAGAGCACGAAGTCGGAGTCCACGACGACGTGGGTGGAGTACCCGCCCTGGGTGGTGGTCCCGTCGCGGTCGGTTCCCGCGTAGGTGGCAACCATCCCCTCGGAACAGTACTGCTCGTCGCCGTTGCGGCAGTTGGTGCACCGGCCGCACGAGTTCACCATGCAGCCGACGCCGACGCGGTCGCCGATCCGGTGGCGGGTCACGTCGGATCCGACCTCGGCGACGATCCCGACGATCTCGTGGCCCGGTACGACGGGGAAGGGCTGCGGACCCCAGTCGCCGTTGACGGTGTGGATGTCGGAGTGGCAGATGCCGGCGTACTGGATCTCGATGAGGACGTCGTTGGGGCCGACGGCGCGGCGTTCGATGGTGGTGAGGGCCAGGGGCTGGCCGGCGGCGGGAGCGGCATAGGCGTTGACGCGCATGAGGGTCTTCCTTCTTGTTGGGGGGTCGAGGGTTTCGAAAGTGTCGAGGGTTCGGAGCAGGAGTGCTGGATCGGGTCAGGCGGCGTGCTCCGGGCCGGTCAGGTCGTCGAGCGGGTCACGACTGGCTGCCGATCCCGTCTATGGAGACGGTCCGGTGAACCGGTCCGCGGGGCTAGCCCCTGCCGGCGTGCTTGAGGTCGTCGGCCAGCTTGCGCGCTTCGCCGGACAACAGCTCGGCGCGTGCGTCGTCGCCGGCGTCGACCGCCTGCCAGTAGTCGATCTTCAGCGCCACGTACCGCTGGCGAAGTTCGAGGTGTGCGGCTTCGAGGGCGAGCCGCCGCTGCTGTTCTGTGAGGAGCTCGATCTGGTCGGGTGCGGCCGAGGGCCCCAGCTGCCCGTTGGCGACGTACTGCTTCATGCTGCTCACCGACATCCCGGTCGCCGCGAGGCAGGCGACCCACATGAGCTGATCGAGGTCGTCCTCGTCGTAGACGCGGTGCTTGCTGCTCGCTCCCCGGCTGATGGGGGCGATCACGCCGATCGACTCGTAGTAGCGCAGCGTGCTGGCCGGCAGACCGGTCAGAGACGCCGCTTCCTTGATGGTGTACTCGTGCTGGGAGGTCCGTGCGCTCACACCTACGACGTTAGGAACTTCAAGTACTTGAAGTCAAAGGTCACCTGCGTCACACCCTGTCCGAGCGCCGACAACTGCCCGCCGTGCCGCCCTGCTGGGCACGGCCTACGCTCGAGGACGTGGACAACCGCCATGACAGCGCAGCCGGCAGAGATCCGATCGCCCCGCGGCCCATGACGATCGAACCGCACGACCACCGGGACCTTCGAGGCGTCCGATGAGTGACCTGCCGCGCGCACCGTTGGCGGCCCCTGGAGCGGATGCGAACCTGCCGTCCCCGGAACTCCAGGACTTCCTCGACCATGTGAACAGGGGCGCCCCGATCGAAGGCGGGTCGCCGCACCACCGGTTCATGCACGCGGCGGCGCAGGCGGCGCTGCAGATCGTCGGCAAGCTGAACACCGGATATCGCACCCCCGAGGAGGTGCGGGAGCTGCTGACCGAGCTCATCGGCAGGCCCGTCGACGACTCGGTGACCGTCTTCCCGCCCTTCTACAGCGAGTTCGGCAAGAACCTGACCCTCGGCAAGGACGTCTTCATCAACCTCGGATGTCGGTTCCAGGACACGGGCGGCATCAGGATCGGGGACGGCTCCCTCATCGGCCACGGCAGCACCCTGACGACCCTCAACCACGGCATCGACCCCGCCCGGCGGGCCGACATG
>JBJMIP010000035.1:0-5470 GCA_045806825.1 Marmoricola sp. | reverse complement strand
CTACCTCCAGCGCTGGCTGGCTCCGGCGCTCCGCACCCCCCGACCGCCGAGTGGGTCCTAACTCCCCCTCGAGTGGGTCCTAACTCGCCTTGCGAACCCTCGCTTACCAAAACCATTGCCGTACGACGGCGCTCGCGAACCCACTCGACGGCGAGTGCGAGCCCACTCGGCGGTCAGTTAGGGCCCACTCGGCGGTGAGTTAGGACCCACTCGGCGAGAGGTTTACTTCGCGTAGGTGTAGAAACCGCGCCCGGTCTTGCGGCCGAGAAGGCGCGCACTGACCATCCGCTCCAGCAGCGGCGGCGAGGCGTAGAGCGGTTCCTTGAACTCGTCGTACAGCGACTCCGCGATCGCCTTCACCGTGTCGAGCCCGATCAGGTCGGCCAGCGCGAGCGGACCCTGCGGGTGGGCAGCGCCGAGCACCAGCCCCTGGTCGATGTCCTCGGCGGTGGCGAAGCCGGACTCCATCATCCGGATTGCCGACAGGATGAACGGCACCAGCAGCATGTTGACGACGAAGCCCGCCCTGTCCTGGCAGTCGATCGCGTTCTTGCCGAGCTGGTCCTGAACGAAGGCGCGGCCGCGCTCGGTGGTCTCCTCAGCGGTGAGCAGGCTCGGCACCAGCTCGACGAGCTTGAGCACCGGCACCGGGTTGAAGAAGTGGATGCCCATCACCTGGGCCGGTCGCGAGGTCGCCACCGCGAGCTTCATGATCGGGATCGAGGAGGTGTTCGAGGCCAGGATCGCGTCCGGCGAGGAGACGATCCGGTCGAGCTCGCGGAAGACGGCAGTCTTCGCGTCCTCGTCCTCGACGATCGCCTCGACCACCAGGTCGCGGTCAGCCAACTGCTCCATGTCGGTGACGACGTGGATCCGGTCCAGGACCTCCTGGGCGTTCTCGAGCTTGCCGCGCTCGACCGCGCGGTGCAGTGAGGACTCGAGGCGCGCGGCCCCGGCCTTCGCCGCTTCGTCCGAGGACTCCACGACAACGACGTCGAGCCCGGCGCGCGCGCAGACCTCAGTGATGCCCGCTCCCATGAGGCCGCAGCCGATGACTCCAACCTTGCTGATCTCTCCCATCAGCCCAGGTTAGACCCGGCGGTCCCGACCACCTCGAGGGTGCCGTCGGCATCGGTGGTGAACAGCTCGACGCCCTCGGTCACCGTGGCGGCATCGGCTCCCGACGCGACCGCGATCTTGTTCGCGGCGTTGCGCATCACGTCGAGGACGACCTCGACGACCTGCTCGTCGGCGAGTCGGTCCCGTACGTCGGCCGGGACCGGAGTGCCGAGCACCATGGCGTCGGTCAGTGCCAGCGCCGCCTTCGCCACGGGGGACAGGTCACTGGTCTCCCAGGCGTCGACAGCATCGAACTCGTCACTGGTCGCACCCGCTTCGATCGCGTCCTGGCTACGGCGTGAGCGGCACACAGCGCAGTCGTGCAGCCGGGCGCCGCGCAGCCGGACCAGCTCGGTCGTCCGCGGGTCCAGCGACCGTAGCCGGGCGACGGCGACCATGAACTCCTCGAGCAGGGGCCAGGTCTCGACAGAGTCGAAGGGATCGACCAGCCATTCGGAGGATCCGAACACCTCGTCAAGCACGCGCTCGACCCGCGGCACGAAGTCGTGCACGTAGATCCGCTGCACCACCGCGAAGGCCTGGTCACCTACCGCCGCGAAGAACGCTCCACGCTGGACGTCGTCCATCGAGGCCACGTCCAGACCGAGCTGCTCGGCGAACTCGGCGACCGCGTCGTGGCCGAGGTCGGGCGCCGGGATCGCCGCCACGCGCTCGAAGACGGCGGCTGCCTCCCCGCCGTACGCCGTCAGCGCCTGGCGTCCGCTCATACGCCGCGACGCTTGGCGTAGCGGAACTTCACCATTTTGCGGACCTGCTCGAAGTCGTCGGGCCGCCGCGGGAAGGACTGCATGTCCGGGCCCAGCTGGAACCGCTTGTTGGTGGTCGCCTTCGGTGCCGAGAACTCGCGTAGGCCGTCGTCACCGTGGAAGCGGCCGAATCCGGAGTCACCGATGCCGCCGAACGGCACCGACGGCATCCCGACGAAGGTCAGCGCCGAGTTGATCGTGGTGCCGCCGGCCTTGAGCTGGCGGGCGATCTCCTTGCCGCGACCCTTGGAGAACACCGAGGAGCCGAGCCCGAACTTGGTGGCGTTGCCGCGGCGGATCGCCTCGGCGGTGTCAGCGACCGTGTTGATCACGATCACCGGTCCGAAAGTCTCCTCCTGGACCGCCGCGTTGTCCTCGGGTACGTCGACGAGCACGACCGGGTCGACGAACGGGGCCCGGATCGAGTCGACGCCACCGACGAGAGCGATCGCGCCGCCCTCGATGGCCGCGGTCACGTGCCGGCGTACGACGTCGATCTGGCTCGGCACGATCATCGGGCCGTAGGCGTCCTTCTCCTCAAGCCCGGCGGTCACCTGGTCGGCGATCTCCTTGACCTTGGCGAGGAACTCGTCGCCCACCGCCTCGACGACGTACACGCGCTCGATGCCGACGCAGGCCTGACCGCCGTTGAAGAAGCCGCCCCAGGTGACCGCGCGCGCGGCGGCGTCCAGGTCGGCGTCCTCGGCGACGATGGTCACGTCCTTGCCGCCGAGCTCGAGCAGCACCGGGGTGAGGTTCTCGGCGCACGCCGCCATCACCTTGCGACCGGTCGGGACCGAGCCGGTGAAGGCGATCTTGTCGAGACCCGCCTTGCACAGCGCGGACCCGGTCTCGGCGAAACCGGTGACCCAGGTGATGAGCCCGCGCGGTGCGTCCGGGTTGGCTGCGTAGAACGCCTCCATCACCTGGACCGAGCTGGCCGGCGCGTACTCGCTCGGCTTCACGATCGCGGCATTGCCGGCGGCCAGCGCGTACGCCAGCCCGCACAGCACGGTGTAGATCGGGACGTTCCAGGGAGCGATCACGCCGACCACGCCGAGTGGCGGGTAAGAGACCTCGGCACCGAAGTTGAACAACGCCATCCCGGGGGCGACCTTGCGCGGCTTGAGCACCCGCTTGGCGTGGGCGGCTGCCCAACGCAGGTCCTCCAGGCCGGCGATCAGCTCGAACTGCACGTCCCCGCGCGGGCGACCGGTCTCGCGGTAGCCGAGCTCGCACAGCTCGTCCGACATCTGGCCGATCGCAGCGATCCAGCGGTTGATCCGACGCTTGCGCTCGTTGAAGGAGAGCCCGGCCCACCAGACCTGGGCCTCGCGCCCGGCGGCGGCCCGCTCGGCGATGTCCTCGGCGGTGTGGATCGGGAAAGTTCCGACGGACTCACCGGTCGCGGGGTTGGTGACGGTGAAGGAGTCGGCAACGGTCTGGGTCATGGGAGAACGGTATGCCCGGGAGCAGCGAAAATGGAACAAGTTCTAGTAGGTAGTCTCGAGGAGTGCGCAACCCCCTGAAGCTCATGCCCCTCGGTGCCTGGCTCGGCCTCGTCATCGTCGGACTGGGTGCGTGGGCGCGCGACATCTTCGGGGTCGTCCTCGGCGGCATCCTCGCGGTGGCGACGCTGGTGATGACCGATCGTCAGCAGGCGGCGCAGGATGCGAAGGAAGAAGCCGCGGCCGAGGACATCACCACGGACGAGCGCTTCAAGGACATGTGACTAGGTGATCGGGTAGCTCAACCAGGCGCTGCCGCCGGCGACCGAGCGCAGCCGGGCGTTCTGCTCGCCCGAGCGCGGCACCGAGAAGCTGCTCCCCACTGCTGCGCAGGCAGCCGGCGCCGCGGCCACCGCAACCGGAGCCGTCACGGACCAGGTGTCGCCGCTGCGGCAGGCGGCCGGGTGCAGGTCCGTGCAGGGTGCCGCGTGCCAGCGACCGTCGGCGGCCTGCAGGGTGCAGCTCCCGGCCCCGGCGACCGGCTCGTCGGGAGCCCAGCTCCACAGCGTCGACTGGATCCGGCCGTCCTCGGGCAGCAGCTGGTCGAAGCCGAACAGGTTCACGCCGCAGTCGGTCATCGCTGCAACCTTGTCGGGCGTGAGCGCGTCCGGGTCGGCCGGCGGGCGCAGCGGGTTCAGCAGCGTCGAGACCAGCGTGCTGTCCTCGAAGTAGCGGACCATCTGGTTGGCGTAGACCGACGGCCCGTACGTCGCGTCGCACGTCGGGTACGGCTGGTACGCCGCGGTCGAGCCGCTCTCCACGTGCGAGGGGTTCCAGTCGAACACGTCCGCTGACCAGCCCGGCGCGCAGGAGCCCACGAGCACGACCCGGGCACCGGACGCGCGGACGTCGTCCCGGGACTTGTCCAGCGGCAGCGGGGTGCAGCCGTTGGCAGCCTTCTGCGCCGGGTCGGGCTTGTAGATCAGGCTGGTCCCGTCCGGGCGCCGCAGGACCTGGTCCAGGGTGGCGATCGTCGAGGCGTAGGCCGCCGCGTTCTTCAGGTTGTCCTCGAGGTAGAGCAGGATCACCTCGTTGCCGTGACCGGGGGCGTTGAGCCAGGTGGCCACCTGGGGCAGCACCTTCGCGAAGGTCGGCTCGGTCGTGCAGCCGAGGTCGCCGACCTCCGGTCCCTGGCCGTGGCAGACCGTGACGGCGCGCGTGCTCAACAGGGTCAGCAGCTGCGGGATGTAGTGCAGGTCGAGCTCGATCGAGCGGACGTCGATGTCGAGCTGCTGCGTCAGCGACAGCTGCTGGTTCGAGTCGGCGTGTGAGAGCGTGAACGAGTCGCTCAAGGAGTTGAACGAGTTGTGGGTGCCGAGCCAAGCGACGTCGCGGAACGGGAGCTGGTCACCGAGGCCGTGCTGGAACTGTGCGGTGCGGTGCACCCACGAGGCGAGGTACGCATCGCGCGCCGCCTGGGTCACGTTGTGCGCCAGCGGCAAGGTGCACAGCGTGTCCGGGATCCCGACCCGGCGGCACTCGGCCGCCGCGGCGTCGAAGGTCTTGCCCAGGGCGACGCACGGGATCGCGATCGGGCTGATCGCGTCGCACGGCGCGGTCGGGGACGGCGTCGCTGCGTGCGCAGTGCCGAGCGCGGTCGGGGCGAACAGTGCGACGGCGACGACGGTGAGTACGGCCGCGGCCTTCTTCCAGCGGGTGACCATGGGGCACTGTGGCACGCGCCGTGCCGGTGGTCACCGGTGTTTCCGGGAAGTCATGATTCGGCCCGGTTCGCGGGTTTCTCACCCGGTTTCGAGGCTCGCGCGGGGCGCTCGCACCTCAACCAGCGTGGGCGGGTTTCGAGGCTCGCGCGGGGCGCTCGCACCTCAACCAGCGTGGGCGGGTTTCGAGGCTCGCGCAGGGCGCTCGCACCTCAACCAGCCTGGGGCGGTTTCGAGGCCCGCGCCGGGGCGCGCTCGCACCTCAACCAGCGAAGGCCGGGGCCTCGGTTGCCAACAGACCGCGGCGGTCGGCGAGCACCTCGAAGACCGCGGTGGCGAACGGCGGGATGCTGGAGACCAGCGCCAGGAACGTGGTGCGCAACGACCACCCGAAGGTGCTGCGCGCGACCATCGT
>JBJMIP010000034.1:0-2997 GCA_045806825.1 Marmoricola sp. | reverse complement strand
CGAGCAGCCCGAGTGGTACTACAACTTCCTGGCCCACCCCGAGGTCGAGCTCCAGGACGGTCCTGTCCGGAAGACCTACACGGCCCGGGTGCTGACCGGAGCCGAGCGCGCGGACTGGTGGCAGCACGCCGTCGACACCTGGCCGACGTACGCGAGCTACCAGACCAAGACCGACCGGGAGATCCCGGTCTTCCTGCTGACGCCTAACGACTGAGCCGGGCGGCCAGCCCGGACGCACGCTGCGCCGGGCGCGCTATCGCCGCGCGTAGCGACTCCTCGGAGCCGACGATCCGGACGACGTCGCGCGCCCGGGTGATCGCGGTGTAGAGCAGCTCGCGGGACAGGACCAACGAGTCGGGCTCGGGCAGCATCACGGTGACGGCACCGAACTGGCTCCCCTGGCTGCGGTGCACGGTGATCGCGTGCGCCGTGCTCACGTCCGCAAGCCGCGACAGCGCCAGCACCCGCTGCTCGCCACCGACGTCGAAGACCGCCGAACGGTCGCCGTCGTCCTCGCCGACCACGACCCCGGTGTCGCCGTTCCACAAGCGCAGGCCGTAGTCGTTGCTGTTCACGATGAGCGGCTGGCCCGGGTAGTGCGCCGGCAGCCAGTCACGGCCGTCCCGCTCCGCGATCCAGCGCTCGACGCGCTCGTTCCACCACGCGACTCCGAAGGGGCCCTGGCGGTGGGCACACAGCAACCGGTGCATCTCCAGTCCGGCGAGGGCTCCGGCCGCGTCGCCGGCCAGCGCGGCGTCGCGCACCGCCAGCGCCGGCGCGGCCACCAGCTCCCGGATCCGGTCGTCGTCGGCCGGGTCCACCAGCTCCACGTTCGCGGAACCGTCGGACAGCAGCTGCCACGCCTCGTCCGCGCGGTCGTCGCGGACCGCGGCGGCCAGGGCCCCGATCGCGTCGCCGAACCGGTGCGAGGTGAGCAGCTGGCTCACCGGCGACGGGACCCGGCCCGCGAAGCCGCGGACCACGTCCTGGAGCACTGCCCCGGCCTCGACCGACGCGAGCTGGTCGGAGTCCCCGACGAGGACGAGCCGCGCGTCCGGCCGGACCGCCTCGACCAGGCGCGCCATCAGCGTGAGGGAGACCATCGAGGTCTCGTCCACGACCACCACGTCGTGCGGCAACCGATTGCCGCGGTGGTGACGGAACCGGGTGCCGTTGTCCGGCCTGCTGCCCAGCAGCCGGTGCAGCGTGGAAGCCTCCAGGCCCTCGACGCGCACCCGGTCGGCGAGCGGGAAGTCCTCGGCACGCGCCGCCTCCGCGAGCGCCTGGGTCATCCGGGCCGCGGCCTTGCCCGTCGGAGCCGCCAGCGCGATCCGCAGCGGGGTGTCGGTGACGTCGGTCAGCACCGCGAGCAGGCGCGCCAGGGTGGTCGTCTTGCCCGTGCCCGGTCCGCCGGTGAGAACCGAGGTCCAGCGACGCACCGACGCATCGGCGGCGGCCCGCTGCTCAGCGTACGACGCGCCCGCGAAGAGGCGGCCGAGCGCGGCCTCCAGCCGGGTGTCGTCGACCACCGGCGCCGGTCGCGAGACCCGGGCCGCCAAGTCCTCGACGACGTCCCCCTCCTGGCGCCAGTACCGGTCCAGGTAGACGAGTCCGTCCTCGACGCGCAGTGCGGTCCCGGTCAGCGGGCTGGCGAGAACGGCCTTCGCCCAGGCACCGGCCTCGGGCCAGCTGCGCTCCGGGTCGACCTCGGCCACGCGTGCCAGGTCCAGGCACACCGAACCCTGCCGGACAGCGCGGACCAGCAGCGCGACGGCGAGCAGCACGCTCGGGTCGGCCTCGCCGCCAAGCCGGCCGAGCCGCTCCGCCACGTGCACGTCGGCGGCGGTGAGCACCCCGGCGGCGTTGAGATCGGCCAGGTCGCCGGTCGCGCCCAGCGCGAGGCGGTGGTCCCAGGCGTCGAGGAGCTCGAAGACCTCGGTCATGGCAGCACCCCGTCCAGCAGGTCCGAGAGCGCGAGCACCAGCGGCACCGGCGGCTTCCAGGAGAAGATCCCGGCCGGGTGGCCCTCCTGCCCGCGATGGGTGAAGAGCGGCGTCTGCGGACCGCACATCCCGCGCAGGTAGAGGTAGAGCACCCCACCGATGTGCTGCTCGGGGTCGTAGCCGGGCAGCCGCCAGCGCAGGAACCGGTGCAGCACCACGGCGTACAGCAGCGCCTGCAGCGGGTAGTCGGAGTGCGCCATCGCGCCGTCCAGCGCCTCCGGTGCGTAGGCGAGCGCGGTCAGCTCGTCCTCACGGGGACCCAGCCAGTTGGTCTTGTAGTCGACGACGAGGAACCGTCCGTCGACGCGCAGCACGACGTCGACCGAGCCGGTGAGGTAACCGAGCAGCGCCTGGCCCCCGAGCGCCGGATCAGCCAGGGCCTCGGCGTACCCGCGAACCGGGTCGCCGTCGGGCAGGTGGCTGCGCAGCAACGGGGCGAGGTCGGCCAGGGTGACCACGGGACGGCCGCCGCGCGCCAGGTCGCCGCCGGCCAGGGGCATCTCGAAGTCGAGCTCGCAGAGCCGGTCGGTCATCGGGATGGAACCGAGCGTCGCCGAGCCCACCAGCGGTCCGAGCGGACTGCGGTAGACCTCGACCAGCGCGTCGGTGAGCGCCTCGCCGTCCACGTCCTGGGGCCAGCTCAGCAGCTGCTCGGCGAGCTGCACCGCGATCTCGGCGCGCAGGTCGCCGCCCCGCAACGGGGCCGCTGGGTCGGTGTGCTCGAGGACGCCGTGCACCAACGAGCCGAAGGTCGCGCCCACCGGCAGGTCCGCCATCGGCGAGCGAACCAGTGGGCCCACGGCCTGCTGCCGGGGTTGCGCACGCACCGCCTCATCGGGTTGCGGGACGGACTCGGGCTCGCTCACGACCGCCGGCTCGGAGTGCCCGGCACCGGCTGCGGAGAGCGAGGAGTACGAGGTCCGCCGCCAGCTCGTGTCCACGACGCGGGAGAACGTGCGCACCGACAGCTCCCGCTCGTCGGCGGGCAGCGGTG
>JBJMIP010000033.1:0-3267 GCA_045806825.1 Marmoricola sp. | reverse complement strand
TCGACGTTGTCGATCGCCCAGCTACCGAGCTTGGCCAGCGCCTGCGCCTCGTCCATGACGCGCTCAGACTCCCTGTGGCCGGTGACGTCGGTGGCCAGCACGAGCACCCCGCAGACCCCGCCGTCGACGATCGCCGGGACGAGCTCGAGCTCGATCCACCGCAGGTGGCCCTCGCGGTCGATCACGTGCCGGTCGAAGCGACGGCGCTCGCCCCGGGCAGCCGCGTCGTAGTACGGACGCAGGAGGGCGTAGTCCTCAGGGCCGACCACCTCGCGCAGGTCCATGCCGCGCAGGTCGTCAGGGGCGCAGCCGAACCAGTCGGCGTACGCCGCGCTCGCCAGCACGTTGCGCTCCTCGAGGTCCCAGAGCGCGACCATGGACGGAAGTCCGTCGAGCAGCGCGTTGAGGTGACGCCGCTCCTCCCCCAGAGTCTTCATGCCCCAGAATCCCCCTGCCCGACCCCCGATAGGCCCTGACCTGACTTTGAGAGTAGGCGGCAAATCGGACAATAAGAATGGTTTCCTGGGACTGTTTTCCACTCCACTATCAATTGCTTGAATCGATTGATAGGTTCCCACCCGTGAAGCAGGACGCCGCCACCGAGTCCCGCTTGGTCGAGGCCGCCGAGCGGCTCTTCGCCGAACGTGGCGTGGGCGCGGTCTCGCTGCGCGCGGTGATGCAGGCCGCGGGGACGAACGTGGCCGCCGTGCACTACTACTTCGGGTCCAAGGACGCGCTTGTCGCCGCTGTGGTCACGAGCAGGATCGACGCCGTCACCCGGTCGCGCTCGGCGATCCTGGACGCCCTTCCGGCGGCCGAGGAGATCTCCGCCCGCGAGCTCGCGCTGGCCTTCATCAGGCCGGTCCTCGACGTCGTCGAGAGCGGGGGCTCAGCCTGGGTCCGGGTGATCAGCCACCTGCTCGCCGGCAACGACGCCGCCCTGGCACCGATCTCGGACACGTTCTTCGACCGCAACGCCGACTTCGTCGCCTTGCTCGGGCGCCGCGAGCCGGACCTGCCGGCCTCCACCATCAGCTTCCGGCTCGCCCAGGCGATGACGCTCACCCTCCAGGTGCTCGGCGACGTGGACCGGGTGGGCTCGTTGATGGGCGGAGCCGAGCAACCCTGGTCCCCCGACCAGGTCGTCGACCAGCTGGTCGGCGTCGTAGCGGCGGTCCTCGCCGGACCGCCTCACCAGTAACCAGGAGATCAGCCAGTGGGACTCAACCAACGCTCCCAGGTGGAGATGACGCAGGAGGAGATCGACTCCTTCCTGGCCGGCCAGCGCACCGCGACCCTGGTCACGATGGGGAGCAACGGCCATCCGCACGCGGTCGCGATGTGGTTCGGCCTGGTCGACGGCGTGATCTGGTTCGAGACGAAGGCCAAGGCGCAGAAGGCGGTCAACATCCGCCGCGACCCCCGGGTGACGGTGCTCGTCGAGGACGGACTCACCTACGACCAGCTGCGCGGCGTCTCCTTCGAGGGCACCGCCGAGATCGTCGACGACGCAGATGCGTTGTGGGCTGTCGGGGTGAGTGTGTGGGAGCGCTACAACGGCCCCTACTCCGAGGAGGTCAAGCCCCTGGTCGAGTTCATGCTGCACAAGCGGGTGGCCGTCCGGTTCGACATCGCCCGCACCCGCAGCTGGGACCACCGCAAGCTCGGCCTGGACCCGATCCCGCTCGGCGGCACCACCGTGGAGCCCCGATGAGAAGGACGCCCCAGGAGGCCGTCCGCGGCCTGTGGCGCACGGTCGCGGCGCGCGACTTCGACGCGTTCGGCGACTGGCTCACCGACGACTGCATCTACGTCGACATGCCGGTCGGCCCGACTCTCGCAGCGCGTGGACCGGTCGACATCGCCAAGCGGGTCAGTGTGGGGTTGGCCGGGTTGGCGGCGTACGAGAACCACGACGGGCTGCTCGTCGCCGACGGCGATGCGGTGATGTACGAGCACTCCGAGACCTGGACCTTCACCACCGGCGAGCGGTTCGTGCTGCCGTTCGCCACGGTGCACCGGGTGCGCGACGGCAAGGTCTCGTTGTGGAAGGACTACTGGGACTTCGGCGCGATCATGAACCACGCGCCGGCGTGGTGGATCGAGGGGCTGGCGAGCGCGGACACGAGCTGGGTGTTCGATGCTTCGGAGCTGATGTAGTCCGTACGGACCGGCGTTGGTTCGGGGATCGGGGTCACAACGGGCTTTGTCGCGGGCAATGCCGGTCGGTCTGCGCGTTTCTCGCCTTGCGCGCCCGTGCTCCTCGCTCGTTCCTCGCTCGTCGACGGGCTTGCTCGCCTCGGGCATGTGAAAGACCCCCGCGGTGAATCGTTGCGGGGGTCTTTCTCATGCCTCTCGGCTCGCGCGCCCGTAGGGATTCGAACCCCAAACCTTCTGATCCGTAGTCAGATGCTCTATCCGTTGAGCTACGGGCGCTCGTCCCGCTCGCAGCGGGACCCGGCAATGTTAGCGGAGCGCGCGCGCGAGCAGAAATCGGGCGAGGCTCAGTGACCCCCGCCACCGCTTGAACGATCCAATAGGTCGCGCTCGGACGCGCGGTTACCCTCGATCAACCTCGATCGTCGCAACGGCGCTGCGATCGCACACGCCAACTTTCAAGATCCGTCGATGCGCTCGACGGCCGGTGCGAACTCCGCCTCTCGGGCACGCGCCGCGATCGAAGGGGACCACCTGCATGACCGCCACTGCGCCCATTTCAAACGAGACTGCCCCGACCACCCGCGAGGACATCCTCGCCTGGGTCACCGAGGTCGCTGAGCTCACCCAGCCGGACGCCATCCACTGGTGCACGGGCTCCGACGAGGAGTGGACCGAGCTGACCGACTTCCTGGTCGGCACCGGCACCTTCATCAAGCTGGACGAGAGCAAGAAGCCGAACTCGTTCTACGCCGCCTCCGACCCCACCGACGTGGCCCGTGTCGAGGACAAGACCTTCATCTGCTCGGTCGACGAGAAGGACTGCGGGCCCACCAACAACTGGATGGACCCGAACGCGATGAAGGACATCATGCGCGGGCTGTACGCCGGCTGCATGCGCGGTCGCACCATGTACGTGATCCCGTTCGTGATGGGCCACCTCGAGGCCGAGAAGCCGATGTTCGGCATCGAGATCACCGACTCGGCGTACGTCGTCGCGTCGATGCGCGTGATGGCCCGGATGGGCGAGAACGTGCTCCGCAAGCTCGAGGAGACCGGCGCGAGCTACGTCCCGGCCCTGCACTCGGTCGGCCACCCCCTCGCCGAGGG
>JBJMIP010000032.1:0-4805 GCA_045806825.1 Marmoricola sp. | reverse complement strand
CGACATCGTCACCATCGACCTGCTCGCCACCAAGGACGGCGAGACCGTCGAGGGCGGCGAGGTCACCGGCTACTCCTACAAGGTCGGCTCGGGCGACATGCTCGACGGCGTGGACGAGGCCCTGACCGGCCTCTCCGCCGGCGAGGAGAAGTCCTTCGTCAGCCAGCTGCTCGGTGGGGACCTCGCCGGTGAGAACGTCGACGTGGTCGTCAAGCTCTCCGCCGTGCGCGAGCAGGAGCTGCCGGAGTTCGACGACGAGTTCGCCCAGACCGCCTCGGAGTTCGACACCGCCGAGGAGCTGCGCGAGGACGTCCGCACCCGCCTGGAGCGCGGCAAGCGCCTCGAGCAGGCTGCGGCCGCTCGTGACGCCGTCCTCGAGAAGCTGCTCGACACCGCCGAGATCCCGCTGCCCGAGGCCACGGTCGAGGCCGAGCTGGCCGGCCGCCGCGAGGAGGTCGAGCAGCAGCTCGGCTACGCCGGTCTGAGCATGGAGCAGTACCTCGACAACGAGAAGCAGACCATCGACGAGTTCGAGGGCGACCTGGAGAAGCGCGTCCGCGACGCCATGGCCGCGCAGTTCCTGCTGGACGAGGTCGCCAAGACCGAGGAGCTCGGTGTCGAGCAGGCCGAGCTGTCCCAGCACCTGTTCCGTCGGGCCCAGCAGTCGGGTCAGAACCCGGACGACTTCATCAAGCACATGGTCGAGCACAACCACATCCCCGAGATGGTGGCCGAGGTCGTGCGCGGCAAGGCCCTGGCGCTGATCGTCGAGGGTGCGAAGGTGACCGACAGCAACGGCGACCACGTCGAGCTGAAGAACCTGCGCCCGGACGGCACCATCGGTGACCCCGAGGCCGAGGCTGCCACGGCCGGCGAGGCGACCGAGGAGCCGACCGACGGTTCCTGAGGGCGGTTGCGCAGCAACCGCCTCGGAAAAAGGCTGATCAACTTCACACGCGGCTCAGTGGACAACTGTTCACTGAGCCGTGTTTGATTGGACCATGTCCTCGACCTCGCGCCGCGCCGGCGAGCCCGGTCTGCTCGAAGCCACCGCCCTGGCCGCCGAGCACCTCGACCTGCTGATCGTCGGTGCCGTGCACGACGTCCACGACAGCGTCTCCGACCGGGTCCACGGGGCGATCGACCTCGTCGCCGGGCACGACACCCTGCCGCACCGGATCCACCGCGGCGTCGCTACCGGCGTCTTCGCCGGTATCGGGCTCGGGTTGCGCGGCGCTGCCAAGGCACTGCGCGTCGCGGACGCCCACGGGCTCGGCCCGCGCGTGGACGAGACCCCGCAGGGCCGGTTCGTCGTCTCGGCCGTCAACGGCCTGATCGGCGACAAGCTGCTCGCCGACGGGTCCGCGCTCGCGATCGAGATCGGGGTGCGCCAGCACGGGCGCGACGTACCGCTGACCACCGACGGCCTGGCCGGAGCGTTCCCGGACGCCTCCGACCACCTGGTGGTGTTCCTGCACGGCCTCTGCGAGACCGAGCACTACTGGGACCGGCGCAGCCGACCCAAGCGCGAGGACGGCAGCACCACCGCGACGTACGGGGCCAGGCTGGCGGCGGACGAGGGCTGGACCCCGGTGTTCATCCGCAACAACACCGGACTGCCGGTCGCCGAGGCCGGGGTCGCGCTGAGCTCGCTGCTGACCCGGCTGATCGAGGCCTGGCCGACCGAGGTGCGCCGGATCGCCCTGGTCGGGCACTCGATGGGCGGCCTCATCGCCCGCGCAGCCTGCGGCGTCAGCACCACCGCCGACCGGGCCTGGACGGCGAAGGTCACCGACATCGTCACCCTCGGTACGCCGCACACCGGATCGCCGGTCGAGCGGACGATCGCCCGGGGGATGCGGCTGGCCACCGGTCGCCGCGACCTGCTCCCGCTCACCCGGATCTTCGAGCAGCGCTCGGTGGGGGTGCTCGACCTGCACGACGGGATGCCCGAGGACGCCGCGGCGGTCCCGCACGCCCGCTACCACCTGGTCGCCGCGACGCTCAGCAGGTCGCCGCGGCACCCGGTCGCGAGCACGATCGGCGACTACCTGGTGCAGTACCGTTCGGCCGTAGGACTCCTCCCTGACGGCCAGGAACTGTTCCCGGGCGCCGACGTCCTGCACGTGCAGGGGGACCACTTCGACCTGCTCAACCATGACGATGTGTACGCGGCGCTGCGCACCTGGCTCGCCGACTAACACCCGCTGACCAGAAGGGCCCTGCCATGACCGACCTCGCCGCCCGCGAGCTCCGCGCCGAGACCACCATCGCCGCACCGCCGGCCACCGTCTGGGCCGCGCTCACCGACCTGAGCAACATGCCGGACTGGAGCACCGAGCTGGTCGCGATGGTCCCGCTCAAGCCCGGCGGGCTGAAGGTCGGTCAGCAGTACCTCGGCCTGAACCGGCGCAAGGCCGTGATCTGGCCGACCCGCAGCGTCGTGGCGCAGGTCGAGGCCGAGAAGGCGCTGGCCTGGGACACGAAGTCCAGCGGCGCGCGCTGGATCTACGAGCTCTCCCCGGACGGCGCGGGCACCAAGCTCGTCCACCGCCGGCCGGTCCCGAGGAAGCTGACCCTGCTGAGCAGGTTGTTCGCACCCGTGGCCCTGGGCGGCAGCGACCACCACGCCGAGGAGCTCGAGGGCCACATGGCGACCACGTTGCAGCGCATCAAGTCCACCGTCGAGGGCTGATCGCCGCCGGGCGCGAGTCCGCGCCCGGAAACCTGTGCCGTAAATCTGCTGTGGGCGAACAAGGACCAATTGCCCGTGGAATTGACGACGCGTCCGTCTAGGGTCGGGGACGTGAACGAGATCTCCAGTCCCCAGATGAACGGCGGCGCCCCGTCGTACGGCCTCGACGACCACATCTACCAGCGCCTGCTCAAGGAGCGCACGGTCTTCCTCGGCTCCGAGGTCCGTGACGCGAACGCCAACGCCATCTGCGCCCAGCTCCTCCTGCTCTCGGCGGAGGACCCGGAGGCGGACATCTTCCTGTACATCAACAGCCCCGGCGGCTCGGTGGACTCGGGCATGGCGATCTACGACACCATGAACTACATCCCGAACGACGTCGCCACCGTCGGCATGGGTCTGGCCGCGTCGATGGGCCAGTTCCTGCTCTGCGCCGGCGCGAAGGGCAAGCGCTACGCGCTGCCGCACTCGCGGATCATGATGCACCAGCCCTCGGGCGGGATGGGCGGATCGGCCTCGGACATCAAGATCCAGGCCCAGCAGTCGCTGCACATCAAGAAGGTGCTGCTCGACCTGATCGCCCAGCACACCGGCCAGTCGGTCGACCAGATCGAGGCCGACGCCGACCGCGACCGCTGGTTCACCGCTCCCGAGGCGCTCGAGTACGGCTTCATCGACAAGGTCATCACCAGCGCACGAGAAGCGGCCGACGAGGGCCGCCCGGCGCGGGCCAAGTAAGGACAGAGGGACACCAGATGAACTACTACATCCCGCAGTGGGAAGAGCGCACCTCCTACGGCTTCCGACGGATCGACCCGTACGGCAAGCTCTTCGAGGACCGGATCATCTTCCTCGGCACCCCGATCAGCGACGACATCGCCAACGCGGTGATGGCCCAGCTGCTCTGCCTGGAGTCGATGGACCCGACCCGCGACATCCAGATCTACATCAACTCGCCCGGTGGCTCGTTCACGGCGATGACCGCGATCTACGACACCATGAAGTTCATCCAGCCGGACGTGCAGACGGTGTGCCTGGGCCAGGCGGCCTCCGCGGCCGCGATCCTGCTCGCCGCCGGTACGCCGGGCAAGCGGCTCGCGCTGCCGAACAGCCGGATCCTGATCCACCAGCCGTACACCGAGGGCACCTACGGGCAGTCCTCGGACATCGAGATCCAGGCCAACGAGATCCTGCGGATGCGCAGCCTGCTCGAGGAGCTCATCGCCGAGCACACCGGCAAGAGCGTGGACGAGGTCAGCCGCGACATCGAGCGCGACAAGATCCTGACCGCGGAAGCCGCTGTCGAGTACGGCCTGATCGACTCGATCCTGGAGTCGCGCAAGGCTGCCGCGCTCGTCTGAGCGCGGCAGGGAAGTCCAGGGGAGAAATGGCCGTGTCTGCACTGATTTCTGGCCCCGCGCGGGGGTCCGACGGAGTACCGTCGACTAAGCGCGTGCTGCCGGGTGCGGTGTCAGGCGCGTCGAACGAGGTCGGCCCAGTGCTGGCTCAGACGAGGGGAGAGGTCGCCCGTGGCACGCATCGGTGACGGTGGAGATCTGCTGAAGTGCTCGTTCTGCGGAAAGAGCCAGAAGCAGGTCAAGAAGCTGATCGCCGGTCCCGGCGTGTACATCTGCGACGAGTGCATCGACCTCTGCAACGAGATCATCGAGGAAGAGCTCAACGAGACCAGCGAGGTCGGCCTCGAGGAGCTGCCCAAGCCCCGGGAGATCTTCGAGTTCCTCAACTCCTACGTGATCGGCCAGGAGCAGGCGAAGAAGTCGCTCGCGGTCGCGGTCTACAACCACTACAAGCGCGTCCAGGCCGGGCTCGGCATCGTCAACCACCGGCACCGCAACGAGGACGTCGTCGAGCTGGCCAAGTCGAACATCCTGCTGATCGGACCGACCGGCTGCGGCAAGACCTACCTGGCGCAGACCCTGGCGCGGATGCTGAACGTCCCGTTCGCGATAGCCGATGCCACCGCGCTGACCGAGGCGGGGTACGTCGGTGAGGACGTCGAGAACATCCTGCTCAAGCTGATCCAGGCCGCCGACTACGACGTCAAGAAGGCCGAGACCGGCATCATCTACATCGACGAGATCGACAAGGT
>JBJMIP010000031.1:0-6292 GCA_045806825.1 Marmoricola sp. | reverse complement strand
TGGAGCGTCGCGCCGACCTACGGTGAACCGGTGAGCGCACCCACGCTGTGGGAGGAAGGCCGCTGGTCCGGCACCCGGGTCACGCGGTTCTCGGTCTTCGCCTGCCTCGTGCTGGTGATCCTCGACCTGGCCCTCGGGGGCGGCCTCGGCACCGTCTTCGACGTCGGCTTCGTGCTGCTCTGCCTCGGCATGGCCCTCGCTATCGCGCCTGGTGAGTTCTTCAGCGTCGGCGTGCTGCCACCGATGCTCCTGCTCGGCATCTGCACGCTCCTCGGCGTCGGGCACCGCGCGGCGATCGCGCCCAAGGACAACGGCGTCGTCCAGGCGATCATCTCGGGGCTGGCCCACCACTCCGGTGGCCTGCTGGCCGCGCACGCGCTCCTGCTCGGCGTGCTGGCGATCCGGAACCGGGTGCTGAACCGGGTGCTGGACGGGGTCGAGGCAGTGGCAGAGCCGGACTACTCGAACCGGGCGGTGTCGCCGGCGCCGTACCTGGTGATCTCCGGCGAGCCCGAGGTGAAGTCGACGACGGTGGTCGGCAACGAGCCGCACTCACCGGAGTCGATGACCGCGTCCAACAGCTGACCGAGCTCGTCCTGGACGATCCAGCCCTCGGTCATCGGTTCGGTCTCCCCCGGTAGCAGCAACGTGCTGGAGAGCAGCGGCTCACCGAGCTCGGTGAGCAACGCGTGCACCAACGCGTTGTCCGGGATGCGCACCCCGACGGTGCGCTTCTTCGGGTGCATCAACCGCTTCGGCACCTCGCCGGTCGCGGGAAGGATGAACGTGTACGGGCCTGGCGTCGCCGCCTTGATCGCCCGGAACGCGGCGTTGTCGATGTGCACGAGCTGGCCGAGCTGCGCGAAGTCGCGGCAGACCAGGGTGAAGTGGTGCTTGTCGTCGAGCTGCCGGATCGTGCGGATCCGGTCCAGGCCGTCGCGGTTTCCCAGCTGGATGCCCAGCGCGTAGCCGGAGTCGGTCGGGTAGGCGATCAGACCGTCCTCGCGCAGCAGCGAGACCGCCTGCCCGATCAACCGCGGTTGCGGGTCGACCGGGTGGACGTCGAGATACCTAGCCACGGCTCTCGGCAGCAGCCCGCAGGTCCTTGCGGAGCTCGGGGGGCAGCGCGAAGATCAGCGACTCCTCGGCCGTGTGCACCGCGCGCGCGTCCGGGTAACCCCGCTCCGCCAGGAAGGAGAGCACCCCGTCGACGAGCTCCTCGGGCACCGAGGCGCCGGAGGTCACGCTGACCCGCTCGACACCCTCGAGCCAGGCCTCGTCGATCTCCCCGGCGTCGTCGACGCGGTAGGCCGACTTCGCCCCCGCCTCCAGGGCGACCTCGGCCAGCCGGACGCTGTTGGAGGAGTTCGCGGAACCGACGACGATCACCAGGTCGGCGTCACCACTGATCTCCTTGACCGCCAGCTGCCGGTTCTGGGTGGCGTAGCAGATGTCGTCGCTCGGCGGGTCGAGGAGATCGGGGAAGCGCTCACGGATGGCGTCGACGGTCGCCATGGTCTCGTCGACCGACAACGTCGTCTGCGAGAGCCAGGCGACGCGCTTCGGGTCGCGCACGACGATGTTCGGGACGTCCTCGGGGCCCTGGACCAGCTGGATGTGGTCGGGGGCCTCGCCCGCGGTGCCCTCGACCTCCTCGTGACCCTCGTGCCCGATCAGCAGGATGTCGTAGTCGTCGGACGCGAACCGCTTCGCCTCGTGGTGCACCTTGGTCACCAGCGGGCAGGTCGCGTCGATCGTCTTCAGCTCGCGCGAGGCCGCCTCGGCGTGCACCGCCGGCGAGACGCCGTGCGCGGAGAACACCACGGTCTGGCCGGTCGGGACCTCGTCGAGCTCCTCGACGAAGATCGCCCCGCGCGACTCCAGGTTCGCCACCACGTGCTTGTTGTGCACGATCTGCTTGCGGACGTAGACCGGTGCGCCGTACAGGTCGAGCGCCTTCTCGACCGTGATCACCGCACGGTCGACCCCGGCGCAGTACCCCCGCGGTGCAGCGAGCAGCACGGCCCGCTCGCCCTCGTCGAGGACGCGCGGCATCGCCAGATCGGTGTCCATGGGCTCGATCCTACCGAGGGCGCGGTGGCCTAAGGTGCGTGCATGGCGCTGGAGACCTCCCCGGAGACCCCGGTCCCGGTCCGTCAGGTCGTCAGCATGATCAGCGGCTGGGTCGACCGGCTCGGTGCGGTGTGGATCGAGGGCCAGGTCGTCCAGCTCAACCGGCCCGCGAACTCGAACACCGACTTCCTCACGCTGCGCGACAAGCTCGCCGACGTCTCGGTGCAGCTCACCTGTCCGCGCGCGGTCGTCGACTCGCTGCCCACGCCGCTGGTCAACGGCGCGCAGGTGGTCGCCCACGCCAAGCCGAGCGTCTACCCGAACCGGGGGTTGCTCTCCCTGCAGGTCCGCGAGCTCCGGCTGGTCGGCGAGGGCGAGCTGCTGGCCCGCCTCGAGCGCCGCCGCCAGCTGCTGGCCGCCGAGGGCCTGTTCGCGCTGGAGCTGAAGCGGCCGCTGCCGTTCCTCCCGGGCCGGATCGGGCTGGTGACCGCGAAGGACTCGGCCGCGGAGAAGGACGTGGTGGAGAACGCCCGCCGGCGCTGGCCGGGCGTCGCCTTCGAGATCCGGTACGCCGCCATGCAGGGCCCCAACGCCGCCGGCCAGGTGATCGACGCTCTCGGCGCCCTGGACCGCGACCCCGCTGTGGATGTCATCGTGATCGCCCGCGGCGGTGGTTCGGTCGAGGACCTGCTGCCGTTCTCCGACGAGGCGATGATCCGCGCGGTGGCCGCCGCCCGGACCCCGGTCGTCTCCGCCATCGGCCACGAGCCCGACTCCCCGCTGCTCGACCTGGTCGCGGACCTGCGCGCCTCGACGCCGACCGACGCGGCCAAGCGGGTGGTGCCGGACGTCCTCGAGGAGCAGCAGAAGGTCCGCCAGGCCCGGGACCGGATCCGGCGCACCGTGCTGACCCAGCTCGCCCGGGAGCAGCAGCACCTCGATGCCCTGCGCAGCAGGCCGAGCATGGCCGACCCGCGCAACGACCTGGTCGCCCGCGGCGAGGAGGTGCTCGCCCTGCGCCAGCGCAGCCGCCGCGTGCTCGGGCACGTCCTGGACCGCGCCGGCGACGACCTCGGCCACAGCCTGGCCCGGGTCCGGGCGCTGTCCCCGCTGGCGACGCTGAACCGCGGCTACGCGGTGCTCTCGGACGCCGACGGCCGGCACATCAGCAGCGTGGCCGGCCTCGGCGCCGGGGCCGCGCTCACCATCCGCGTCGCCGACGGTCGCATCTCCGCGGGCGTCACCGACGTCGAGGCGATCCCCCTGCCCACCCCCACCGAGGAGCCCTGATGGCCGAGAAGAGCGAGCTGACCTACGAGGAGGCGCGCGAGGAGCTCATCGAGGTGGTCCGCAGCCTGGAGCAGGGCGGCACCAGCCTCGCGGAGTCCCTCGCGCTCTGGGAGCGCGGCGAGGAGCTCGCGAAGATCTGCCAGGAGGCGCTCGACGGCGCCCGCGCCCGGCTCGACGCCGCGATCGGCGACCAGACCGACTAGCTGGCCGGGAAGGTCAGCGAGCCCAGGAACGAGCGGATCTGTCCGTCCGGCGCGCTGCCGTAGACGATCACGTTCTCCTCGTTGCCACCAGGACCGTCGAAGGTGTGCACCAGCGCGTAGTCGCCGCCGTCGTCGGTCCAGGTCTGCCACCTCACCCCGCCGAGCTGGACGTCGGCACCCTTCGCGGCGTTCTTGTCGACGGTGCGCTCGACCAGGTCGGCGATCGTGTCGCGGCCCTCGTCGAGGCCGACGAACTTGCCCTGCGCGGTCAGCATGCCGAGGTGCCAGGCCGGGCTCACGCCGGACTGGTAGCTGGCCGAGGTCGCGCGCCACCCCGAGGGGAGCGCGGTCGGCACCACCATCAGCAGCTTCTTGTCGGCCTGGCCCGCCTTGACCCACGGCTTCCACTCGACGGTCTGCACCGGCTGCTGGTCGTCGCTCGGCTTGCCCGCGTAGTACCAGAGGATCGCGGCTGCCAGCGCCACCGCCAGCGCGATGATCCCGCTCATCATCGGCCGGATGCGGCGCGCCTCGGCTTCGGTGACCATGACGCCATCCTCCCAGGGGGTCGTTCGTGGTCCGGTCTAGGGTCACCGCGTGGCTGTCGACGTCGTTCCTGTGCTCGCCCTGGCGGTGCTGCTCGCGACCGCGTACCTGCACCCGCGTGCCTGGGTCGAAGCCGTCATCGCACTGGCCGCGACCGGCGGCGTGCTGCTGACCGGGGTGCTAGACGAGCACGAGCTGCGCGCCGAGACCGAGCACCTCCTGCCCGTGGTGCTGTTCCTGATGGCGATCCTCGTCGTCGCCGAGTGCTGCCGCGCTGCCGGGCTGTTCGCGGCGGTCGGTTCGCGGCTCGCGCTGACCGGCACCCCGCAGCGCGTCTTCGGGTCGGCCTTCGTGGTCGCCGCACTCACCACGGTCGTGCTGAGCCTGGATGCCACGGTGGTGCTGCTGACCCCGGTCGTGCTCGCGGCCACCGGCGTGCTCGGGCTGTCCGCACGCCCGTACCAGCTGGTCTGCGTCCGGCTCGCCAACACGGCCTCGCTGCTGCTGCCGGTCTCCAACCTGACCAACCTGCTGGCCCTGCCCGACCTGCACCTGTCGTTCGGCCGCTTCGCGCTGCTGATGGCTCCGGTCTGGCTGCTCGCGCTGGCGCTTGAGTACGCCGCCCACCGGATCCGCTTCCGCGACCAGCTCGCCGCATCGCCGGCCGCCCCGACCAGCCGGCCGAGCCCGGTCCCGGTGCTGCCGCTGGTCGTGGTCGCCCTGATGCTCGTCGGCTTCGCGATCGGGTCGGGCCTCGACGTGGAGCCGGCCTGGGTCGCCGGCGCAGCCGCTGTCGTCCTGGGCGTGCGGGCGCTCCGGCTCGGCGAGCTCGGCGTCGTCGAGGTCACGGCCAGCACGCACGCGCCGTTCGCCGTCTTCGTCCTCGGGCTCGGCGTCGTGGTCGCCGCGATCGGGGCCGGCCCCCTGGGCGACCGGCTCGCAGACCTGGTCCCCAGCGGCGACGGGCTCGGAGCACTGCTGCTCGTCGCCCTGATCGGTGCCGTCCTGGCCAACCTGGTGAACAACCTGCCCGCGACCCTGCTGCTCGTGCCGCTGGTCGCTCCGGCCGGGGCCACTGCGGTGCTGGCCACCCTGATCGGCATCAACCTCGGCTCCTCGATGACCTGGTCGGGGTCGCTGGCGAACCTGCTCTGGCGCCGCACGGTCACCCGCAGCGGCGGGACGGTGAGCAGCCGCGACTTCCACCTGGTCGGGTTGGCCGTCACCCCGCTGGCGGTCGTGGGCGGCGTCGCCGTGCTTCAGGTCTGGTCCTCGGTGGTGTGAGGATGGCCCGGTGACCGAACGCGTGACCCACACCTACCGGATCTCCGAGGCCGCCGAGCTGCTCGGGGTCAGCGACGACACCGTGCGCCGCTGGGTGGACCAGGGTCGGTTGGCCGCGGTCAGCGACGGCGGACCGTCGGTCGTGGACGGCGCCGAGCTGGCCGCGCTGGCCGAGTCGTTGGCCGGGTCCCCGGACCGCGAGGGGCTGCGGTCCTCCTCGGTGAGCGCCCGCAACCGTCTCGCGGGCATCGTGGTCGCGGTCAAGAAGGACACCGTGATGGCCCAGGTCGAGCTGATCTGCGGCTCGCACCGGATCGTGTCCCTGATGTCAGCCGATGCCGCCGACGAGCTCGGCCTGGTGCCCGGCGCCCGGGCGATCGCCTCGATCAAGTCCACGAACGTGGTCCTGGAGCGTCCGTGATCCGTGTTGGATCGGGCGCACCCGCGCTCGACCGATAACATGCGCCCATGGCCGACTCCCACCTTCCCGACCAGCTCGCCCCGGCTCCGTCCTCCCCGGACCGGAACCTCGCCCTGGAGCTGGTCCGGGTCACCGAGGCCGCCGCGATGGCGGCCGGCCGGTGGGTGGGACGCGGGGACAAGAACGGCGCGGACGGCGTCGCGGTCAACGCGATGCGCACCCTGATCTCCACCGTCGGCATGCGCGGCACCGTGGTCATCGGCGAGGGCGAGAAGGACAACGCCCCGATGCTCTACAACGGCGAGGAGGTCGGTGACGGCACCGGCCCCGAGTGCGACGTCGCGGTCGACCCGATCGACGGCACCACCCTGACCGCGAAGGGGATGGCGAACGCGGTGGCCGTCCTCGCGGTCTCCCCGCGCGGCTCGATGTACGACCCGTCGGCCGTCTTCTACATGGAGAAGCTGGTCACCGG
>JBJMIP010000030.1:0-4650 GCA_045806825.1 Marmoricola sp. | reverse complement strand
CGATCACGCAGGTCTGGTCGGTCAGCAAGACGATGGCGGCCCTCGCGCTGCTGACCCAGGTCGAGCAGGGTCTGATCGACCTGGACGCGCCGGTCGCGACGTACTGGCCGGAGTTCGCTGCCGAGGGCAAGGAGCACGTCCTGGTGCGCCAGGTCCTCGGCCACACCAGCGGCGTCCCCGCCTGGACCACGCCCGTGAGCGTCGAGGACATCTGCGACCTGCCGCTCTCGGAGGCGCTGCTGGCCGCCTCCGCACCTTGGTACGAGCCGGGCTCGGCGCCGGCGTACCAGCTGGTCAACCACGGCCACCTGATCGACGGGATCGTCCGCGGCGCCACCGGGCGGACCGTGGCCGACATCCTGCACGACGACATCATGGAACCGCTCGGCGGCGGCTTCCGGCTCGGCGTCCCGACCGAGGAGCTCGACCAGTGCGCCGACCTCTCGAACCCGCCGCCGTCGAACGTCGACTACAGCACGATGGCGCCGGACGCGTTCCTGCTCCGCGCGATCTTCAACCCGCTGCTGGCACCCGAGGCCGTCTGCAACACCGAGGCCTGGCGGCGCAGCGCGGTCGGTGGCGCCGGCGGGCACGGCAACGCGCGCGGGATCGCCCGGGCTCAGGCGCTGATCTCGCACGGCGGCTCGTACGGCGGGCTCGACCTGCTCTCCCCGGCGACGATCGAGCGGATCTTCGAGGTCCAGGCAGAAGGACCGGACCTGATGCTGCTCGTGCCGGTGCGCTTCGGCATCGGCTACGCCCTGCCGATGTCGACGGCTCCGGCGATCCCCGAGGGCCGGGTCTGCTGGTGGACCGGGTACGGCGGCGCGATCGTCGTCAACGACCTGGAGACCCGCACGACCTTCGCGTACGCCGAGAACCGGTTGGACGACCACATGGTGTCCTCGCCGCGCACCGACGGCTACGTGCTCGCCGCGTTCGACGCAGTCCGCTAACCGTCGCGACGGTCGAAGGCGACGTCGTTGCCGTGGCGCACCGGGCGCTGCGCTGGGACAGCATCTCGATGGACCCGTGACCACCGACGGGGCAGCATGGCGAGGAGCAGCACCCAGACGACCGGCACCCGAACACAGGGAGAAGACCCATGGAGTACACCCGCCTCGGCAGCTCGGGCCTGAAGGTCAGCCGGATCGCCCTGGGGTGCATGAGCTTCGGCGGACCGCCCCACCACGCCGAGTGGATGCTCGACGCCGACACGGCGGAGCCGGTCTTCCGCCAAGCCGTCGAGCTCGGCGTGACGTTCTGGGACACCGCGAACATCTACAGCCTCGGGTCGTCCGAGGAGATCGTCGGCCGCGCGCTGCGCGAGTACACCCGACGCGACGAGGTCGTGCTCGCCACCAAGGTCTTCTTCCCGATGCACCAGGGGCCGGGAGGCTCGGGCCTGTCCCGCAAGGCGATCATGGAGCAGATCGACGCCTCGCTCACCCGGCTCGGCACCGACTACGTCGACCTGTACCAGATCCACCGCTTCGACCCCGAGACCCCGGTCGAGGAGACGATGGAGGCCCTGCACGACGTGGTGAAGGCCGGCAAGGCCCGCTACCTCGGCGCCTCCTCGATGTGGGCCTGGCAGTTCGCCTCGATGCAGCACGCTGCTGATGCGGGCGGCTGGACGCGCTTCATCTCGATGCAGGACCAGTACAGCCTGCTCCAGCGCGAGGAGGAGCGGGAGATGTTCGGCCTGCTCGCCGACCAGGGCGTCGGCTCGCTGCCGTGGAGCCCGCTGGCCAAGGGCTGGCTGGCCCGACCGTGGGGCCAGGCCACGGTTCGCTCCGAGAGCGATGCACTCGGCCAGCGGTACGTCGACGAGGGCAACGCCGCGATCGTGAACGCCGTGGCGAAGGTCGCCGAGGGTCGCGGCGTACCGATGGCACAGGTAGCGCTCGCCTGGGTGCTGCACAACCCGGTCGTCGCGGCCCCGATCCTCGGCCCGACGAAGGAGCACCACCTCGCCGACGGGGTCGCGGCGCTCGACCTCGAGCTCACCGACGAGGAGATCGAGATCCTCGAGGCGCCGTACACGCCGCGGTTGCCCAGCGGTTTCGCGTAAAAGCACGAGACAACGCCGCCGGTTCGACCAAGAATGCCGGTGATGACCACGACCGACTCGGATGGGCGACCTGGATTCCTGCGCCGGCTGATCCCGCCGACGCCGATGTCTCGACGGCTCGCGGTCCAGTCGATGCTCTTCTCCACCGGCGAGGGCGCGTTCAACACCGGCAGCGCGGTGTTCCTGACCCAGGTCGTCGGGATGTCCGCAGCCCGGGTCGGCCTGGCGATCACCATCACCAGCGTCGCCGAGTTCCTCTTCGCCTACCCCGCCGGCCGGGTGGTCGACCGCTTCGGGCCGAAGCGGGTCTGGGCGTTGACCACCTGGGGGCGCGCCGCCGCGTTCGTGGCGCTGCCGTTCGTCGGCTCGTTCAACGAGTACCTGGTCGTCGGTCTGCTGTTCGCGCTCACCGGTTCCGCCGGCCACTCCAGCTTCCAGGCCTACGTGCTCGACGCGCTGCCCACCAAGGAGCGCATCGAGACCCAGGCCTACCTGTACTCCGCGCTGAACGTCGGCTTCACCCTGGGCGCCGTCATCGGCGGCGTCTCGCTCGCGTTCGACAACCTCACCGTGGTGCGCTGGACTCCGTTGCTGGCAGCCGGCCTGCTGACCGCGAACGGGTGGTGGATCAGCCGGCTGCCGCAGGCGCCGCACGACCTGCGCGTGGCCAGCGGCGAGGTCCGGGAACGGCCGCCGGGACCGGGTGCGCTCAACAACCCCGGCTGGATCCTGGCCTCCTTCTTCAACGGCACGCTGTGGACCAACCAGGTGCTGCTGAACATCGTCATCCCGCTGTGGCTGGTCGAGGCGACCGATGCGCCGCACGTGCTGCTGGCCTGGCTGTTCGGCACCAACACGGTCCTGTGCATCTTCTTGCCGGCGTACACGTCCAAGGGCGTGCGCAACTTGGCGGACGCCATGCGCTACGTCTGGATCTCCACGGCGTTCTTCGTGGGGTCGTGCCTGATCACGATGGTCACGCACTCCACCACCGGGCTGCTCACCGTGTTCCTGGTCTGGCTCGGCCACGTCACCGTGACCGGGGCGGAGCTGTTCATCTCCGGTGCGAGCTGGTCGTTCCAGGCCGAGCTGATGGATCCGCGCCGCCGCGGCGAGTACCAGGGCGTGGCCGACGTCAGCCGCACGCTCGGCTCGATGTGGGCGCCGGCGCTCTACACGTTCCTGGCGATGAAGTGGGGCTCGGACGGACAGGGCTGGCTCGTCATCGCCGCCATCGTGGTCGCCGCCTCGGTCGGCCTGACCCCGTCGGTGCGGATGGCCGAGGGGTTCGCGCGCCGGAACTTCCCGGCCGAGGCGGTCGAGGAGGACGGGGCCGGCGAGCCGGCCGATGTCGAGGCGCCGGTCCCGGACAAGGTCGCCGAGCCCGCCGAGCCGATCACCGCGACCGACCCGGCCCCCTCGGCCTAGTCCTCGAGGATCGGCTGCTTGGGCAGCTTCTTCACCCGGGTACGGCGCTTCGGCCGCGCCGGGATCATCGAGCGCATCTCCTCGAGCTTCCCGAAGCACAGCAGCCGGTCCTCGGCCTCGAGGATGTGCCGATCGAACGGGTTCGGGATGACCTGCGTCCCGCGGTGCAGGGTGAGCACGGTGATGTCCTTGTCGCGCAGACCGGACTCGCCGAGCTTCTTGCCGACCAGGTCGGCGTCACCGTGCACGACCAGCTCGGCCACGCCGTAGCCGGTGGAGACCGAGAGCCGCTCACGCACGTCGATCTGCGGGAAAGCGACCTGGTTGTCCATGTAGTCGATGATCGCGCCGGCGACGTCGAGCTTGGTCGCCGCCTCGATGCCCTCCAGGCCGGGCGAGGAGTTCACCTCCATCACCAGCGGGCCGTCGTCGCCCTCGAGCATGTCCACGCCGGCGACCTTCAGCCCCATGATCTGGGACGCACGCACCGCGGTCCGCTCGAACTCGGGGTCGAGCTCGACCTGCTCGACCGAGCCGCCCCGGTGCACGTTGGAGCGGAACTCGTCACCCTTCGCGGTACGCCGCATGGCTGCGACGACCCGGTCACCGACGACCAGGGCCCGCACGTCGCGGCCCTTGCTCTCCTTGACGAACTTCTGGATGAGCACGTTCTGCCGGGTCGACTGCAGCGTCTCGATGATCGCCTCGGCGACCTTCAGCCCGGGCGCCAGGATCACGCCGATGCCCTGGGTGCCCTCGAGCAGCTTGATCACGACCGGGGCGCCGCCGACCTGGTGGATCGCCGGGATCACGTCGGCACGGTCCTGCACGAACATCGTGGGCGGCATGTCGATGTTGTGCCGGGAGAGGATCTGGAAGCAGCGCAGCTTGTCGCGCGAGTTCGTGATCCCGTTCGCCGTGTTCGGCGTGTAGACGTCCATCTGCTCGAACTGGCGCACGACCGCGGTCCCGAAGTAGGTGATCGAGTTCCCGATCCGCGGTAGCACCGCGTCGTAGTCGGAGAGCTGGCGCCCGCGGAACTGCAGATCGGGTACGTCGGCCGAGAGGTCGATCGCGAAGCGAAGGGTGTTCAGCACCTTCACGTCGTGGCCGCGATCGAGGGCGGCGGAGCGCAAGCGCTGGGTGCT
>JBJMIP010000029.1:0-7638 GCA_045806825.1 Marmoricola sp. | reverse complement strand
CGGTCTGGGCACCATCGCCAACGCCGTCCTGATCGGCCTGGCCGCGGACGTGTTCCTGGCGCTGATCGCAGAGCCCGACGCGCTCGCCGCCCGGGTCGCTCTCACCGTGGCCGGGGTCGCCCTGAACGGCCTGGCCACGGCCCTGTACATCGGTTCGCAGCTCGGGCCGGGACCGCGCGACGGGCTGATGACCGGGCTGCACCGGCGTACCGGGGTCTCGGTCCGGCTGGTCCGCACCGGCCTCGAGGTCACCGTGGTCGTCATCGGGTTCTTCCTCGGCGGCACGGTCGGTCCCGGCACCCTGCTCTACGCGCTGGCCATCGGCCCGATGGTGCAGCTTTTCCTGCCGTACGCGATCGTCGAGCTGGCGGTGGTTGAGGTGCCGCGGAGCGAGGCACGAGCGCAGTGGCCTCGAAACCCGGTGACGGACCCGCAGGCTTAGTTCTTCGTCGCGATCAGCGCGGACGCGTCCGGCGCGACCATCACCTCGACGGCGGTGAACCGCTCGTCGGTGAGCCAGGCCTCGCGGAGCGAGTCGACCCGCCCCTGGGTGATCGGTGGCCACATCTCGCACGGTGTGAAGTCGTCCATCACCACGATCCCGCCGGGCTCGACGAGGTCGGCCACCGAGTCCACCGACGCGTCCTCGGGGGAGGAGGGGTCGAGGAAGAGCAGCGAGTACGGGCCCTTGTTCCGCAGCGTCGACCAGTCCGCAGCGAGCACCTCGACCTGGTCGTCGTCGGTGAAGATCTCCTGGGCGGCGACGGCCAGCTTCTCGTCGAGCTCGGCGGAGAGGATCATCGCGCCCTGCCGGGCCCCCGAGCGCAACCAGGCGGTCCCGACCCCGCACCCGGTGCCGAACTCGGCCATCGTCCCGGTCCGGGTCGCCGCCAGGGCGGCGAGCAGGCGGCCGGTCTCGTTGCGGCAGAACGACACGTACCCGGCCCGCCGGGACACGTCGAACGCTCGCGAGACGATCGCCGGAACCTCGGGGGGTGCACTCATGCGTCCACTCTCGCAAACGGTTCGCGCCGGTCCGGAATCTGGCGGGAAGTCTCGGATCGTGGGACGTCGTGGCCAATGCCCCTCCATCGCCGGGATTTTCGATCTACCCTCGATCCATCATGCGGAGCGTGTTCGTATCCATCGACCGCCGCGGCGAGGCCACTTCGGAGTAGGCCACCTCGTCGCGGAGTTCGGCGTTTCTCGCCCAGCGGTCTACGAACCCCTCCGTGACGAAGGAAAGTCCTATGTACGAGATGTACCCCGAGTGGGGCCCGGCCAAGAACAACCCCGACAGCGCCTACTCCCAGGATGCGCAGCGCTACGCCCAGCAGGCGGCGCTTGACCTGCGAGACAACGGCGGGCAGCGCCCGGACGACAACTAGGCTCGCCCGCATGTCTGCCACCTCCTCCTTCAAGCTCGCCGTCATCCCGGGTGACGGGATCGGTACCGAGGTCACCGCCGAGGCCCTCAAGGTCCTCGAAGCGGTCACCCCGTCGGACGTGAAGTTCGAGCCGACCCGCTACGACCTCGGCGCCGAGCGCTACCTCGCGACCGGCGAGGTGCTCCCGGACTCGGTCCTGGAGGAGATCCGCGCGCACGACGTGATCATGCTCGGCGCGGTGGGGGGCAAGCCGAACGACCCGAACCTGCCTCCGGGCATCCTCGAGCGCGGCCTGCTGCTGCGGCTGCGCTTCGAGCTGGACCACTACGTGAACCTGCGTCCGTCCCGGATCTTCCCCGGCTCGGTCTCGCCGCTCGCCAATCCCGGCGACGTGGACTTCGTCGTGGTCCGTGAGGGCACCGAGGGCCCCTACACCGGCAACGGCGGCGCCCTGCGCGTCGGTACGCCGCAGGAGGTCGCCACCGAGGTCTCGGTGAACACCGCCTTCGGCGTGGAGCGGGTCGTGCGCGACGCGTTCGCCCGGGCCCAGCGCCGTCCGCGCAAGAAGCTCACCCTGGTCCACAAGACCAACGTGCTGGTCAACGCGGGCTCGGTCTGGTGGCGCCTGTTCCAGGCGGTCGCCGCCGAGTTCCCCGAGGTGACGACCGACTACATGCACATCGATGCCGCGATGATCTACATGACCACCGACCCGGCGCGCTTCGACGTGATCGTCACCGACAACCTGTTCGGCGACATCATCACCGACCTCGCTGCCGCGATCACCGGTGGCATCGGCCTGGCCGCGAGCGGCAACGTCAATCCCGACCTCACGGCGCCCTCGATGTTCGAGCCGGTCCACGGGTCGGCGCCGGACATCGCCGGGCAGCAGATCGCCGACCCGACCGCCGCGATCCTCTCGGTCTCGCTGATGCTCGACCACCTCGGTCTCGCCGAGGCCGCGCAGAAGGTCGAGGCGGCCGTGATCGCCGACCTCACCTCGCGCGAGCCCGGTGCAGCGCTGAGCACGCCCGAGATCGGCGACCGCATCGCCGCTCGAGTAGCCGGCTAGCCCGCCGCCCACTGGGTTCAGCAGGAGGTTGCTCTGCAACCGTCTCGAAGGGCCGGTGGCGGGTGAACGCCCCCTAACCACCACCCGTCACAGAGAGATAACCTCGACCCATGACCCTGGACATCTCGATCGTCCCGTCGGCCAACCCGCGCAGCGCTGCGCAGGTGGCCGAGATCCTCGCCGATCCCGGCTTCGGGACGTACTTCACCGACCACATGCTCACCGTGGAGTGGACGCCGGAGAAGGGCTGGCACGACGCCCGGATCACGGCGTACGGGCCGTTGACGCTGGACCCGGCGACCGCCGTGCTGCACTACGCGCAGGAGACCTTCGAGGGGATGAAGGCCTACCGCCACGAGGACGGCTCGGTGTGGACCTTCCGGCCGAACGAGAACGCCGAGCGGATGAAGCGTTCCTCGCACCGGCTCGCGCTGCCGGTGCTCGAGCCCGAGGACTTCGTCCAGGCCGTCGACGCGCTGGTCGAGGTCGACCAGCGCTGGGTGCCGGAGGCCGGCTCGGAGAAGAGCCTGTACCTGCGTCCCTTCATGATCGCGACCGAGGCGTTCCTCGGCGTGCGGCCCAGCCAGCACGTGACCTTCATGGTCATCGCCTCGCCCGCCGGCGCCTACTTCAAGGGCGGCATCAAGCCGCTCACCCTGTGGCTGACCGAGGAGTACACCCGGGCCGGCCGTGGCGGCATGGGGGCGGCGAAGACGGGCGGCAACTACGCCAGCTCGCTGGTCGCCCAGCAGGAGGCCATCGGTCAGGGCTGCGACCAGGTCGTCTTCCTCGACGCCCAGGAGGGCACCTACGTCGAGGAGCTCGGTGGCATGAACATGTACTTCGTCTTCGCCGACGGGCACATCGTCACCCCGGCGACCGGCACCATCCTCGAGGGCATCACCCGCTCCGCGATCATCGAGATCGCCCAGCAGGCCGGCCACAAGGTCGAGGAGCGCAAGTTCTCGATCGACGAGTGGCGCACCGGCATCACCTCGGGTGAGATCACCGAGGTCTTCGCCTGCGGCACCGCCGCGGTCGTCACCCCGGTCGGGACGCTGCGCTGGGAAGGCGGCGAGGTGCAGGGGTCGACCGAGGCCGGTCCGCTCACCATGGAGATCCGCCAGCGCCTGGTCGACATCCAGTACGGCCGGGTGGCCGACGACTTCGGCTGGATGCACCGGGTCGGGAGCTAGCCCCAGACCTCGGCCACCTCGGAGGCAAGGGCCAGGCCCTGCCTCATCCCGGTGAGCGCCGAGGCGCGTCGGTGCGCGGGGTCGAGCACGTTGGCCCCCATCTGGGCGAGCGCCTCCGGGTCGGGGCTCACGACCAGCGTGCGGCCGGCACCGGTGCGCTCGAGCTGACGGCCGATCGCGTGCTCGCGGGACACCGTCTGGGTGCCCGGGGCGAGGACGACGACGACGTCCGCGCCCTGGGCCAGGTCGGCGTTGGCGGGGGAGCGGATCCCTCCGTCGACGTAGGTGGTGCCGCCGATCGGCACCGGCGGCCACACCAGCGGGACCGCACAGCTGGCCGTGACCGCGTCCAGCAGACTGACCCCCGACGATGCGTCGAAGACGACGAACTCGCCGTGGTCGGTGTCGACAGCCGTGATCCGCAGGTCGTGCTCGGGCCACGCCGGGTCACCGATGCGTGAGCGGATCACCTCGCGGCGGGCCTCGGGCCCCTCGGGGTGCGCCTTGGCAGCGGCTGCACCGAGCTTGCGCCACTTCGACGCCTGGTCGCCCGGTCGCGCGAGCATCACCCCGAGCTTGATCAGGGTGGTCGGGCCCAGCCTGGCCGGCAGCTCCCCGTCCGGCGGGCGGAGCTGGTCGGCGTACGCGGCGTCCAGCGTGCCCGTGGTGATCCGGGTTCCGACCACCGAGCCGGCGGACGTCCCGATGACACTCCCGGCGTCGGTCAGGTCGACGCCGTTCCCGGCCAGACCGGCCAGGAGGCCGAGCTCCCAGGCCACACCGGTGACGCCGCCGCCCCCGAGCACGAGCGCTCGTTTCATTCTCTGACCTCCGACTTGCCGCACGTGAAGATGTGGCACACTCGGAGCGTGCACGCAGCAAGCATCATTATCGTCTAGCGCGACGGAGTCCCTCCGCCGCGCCAACCTCTCGTCCTTGCGGGAGGTTTTTTGTTTGCGTTCCGACCACCTCGACCACCGATCGACAAGCTCAATCAACGGAGTACGACCGCGATGAACACGACCGACGCGTTCCACGTCTACGACACCACCCTGCGCGACGGCGCGCAGCAGGAGGGCCTGAACCTCTCGGTGGCGGACAAGCTGGCGATCGCGCGGCACATCGACGGTCTCGGGGTCGGCTTCATCGAGGGCGGCTGGCCGGGCGCGAACCCCAAGGACACCGAGTTCTTCGCCAAGGCGCGCGCGGAGCTGACGTTGAAGAACGCCCAGCTCGCCGCGTTCGGCGCGACCCGGCGTGCCGGGATCAAGGCCGCCGACGACCCGCTGGTCGCCGCCCTGCGCGAGTCCGGTGCCCCGGTGGTGACGCTGGTGGCCAAGTCGCACGACCGGCACGTCGAGCTCGCCCTGCGCACGACGCTGGAGGAGAACCTGGCGATGGTCCGGGACACCGTCAGCCACCTGACCGCCGAGGGGCAGCGGGTCTTCCTCGACGCGGAGCACTTCTTCAACGGTTACCGGGACAACCGCGACTACGCGCTCGAGGTGCTGCGCGTCGCGTTCGAGGCCGGTGCCGAGGTCGCCGCGCTGTGCGACACCAACGGCGGCATGCTGCCGAACTGGGTCAGCGACGTGGTCGACGACGTCGTGTCGAGCTCCGGCGGCCGGATCGGCATCCACGCCCACAACGACACCGGCTGCGCGGTGGCCAACAGCCTGGCCGCGGTGGACGCCGGCGCGACCCACGTCCAGGGCTGCATCAACGGGTACGGCGAGCGCACGGGCAACGCGGACCTGATCAACGTCGTCGCCAACCTCGAGCTGAAGCTGGACCGGCGGGTGCTGCCTGCGGGGCTGCTGCGCGACGCGACCCGGATCGCGCACGCGGTCGCCGAGGTCACCAACGTGCCGCCGTCCTCGCGCCAGCCGTACGTCGGGGTCAGCGCGTTCGCGCACAAGGCCGGCCTGCACGCCAGCGCGATCAAGGTGGACCCCAACCTGTACCAGCACATGGAGCCCGAAGGTGTCGGCAACGACATGCGGCTGCTGGTCTCCGACATGGCCGGGCGCGCCTCGATCGAGCTCAAGGGCCGTGAGCTCGGGTTCGAGCTCGACGCCGAGGTGATCGTCGACGTGACCGCGAAGGTCAAGGAGATGGAGCAGCGCGGGTACACCTTCGACGCCGCCGACGCCTCCTTCGAGCTGCTGCTCGCGGAGCAGGTCGAGGGGACCCGGCCGTCGTACTTCTCGATCGAGTCCTGGCGGGTGATCACCGACTCCTCGGCCGGCGCCGAGGCCGGTTCGGAAGCCACCGTGAAGCTGATGGCCGGCGGCGAGCGGTTGGTGATGGTCGGCGAGGGCAACGGCCCGGTCAACGCGCTCGACCACGCGCTGCGACAGGCGATCGAGCAGCTCTACCCGGAGATCGTGAAGTTCGAGCTGATCGACTACAAGGTGCGCATCGTCGACCAGGGCCACGGCACCGACGCGATCACCCGGGTGCTGATCGAGACCTCGGACGGGGAGTCCTCGTGGGTGACCGTCGGCGTCGGGCACAACGTGATCGAGGCGTCCTGGGAGGCGCTGATCGACGGGCTGACCTTCGGGCTACGACGCCACAACGCCTAGGGTCTCGGCTGCGCTCGACCACCGGTGATCACCCGTTCGACGAGGTCCTCCCAGCCGGCGATGATCCGCTCGAGGTCCATGTGCTCCACCCCGGTCTGCTGGCGCAGGATCGGCACCTCGAGCGGCGCCAGCAGGGCCGTGGCGAGCAGGGCGATGTCTCCGCGGACGCCGAGCTCGCCGAGCAGGTACCGCACGTGGGTCGCCGTGAACGAGTACGCCGCATAGCTGCGCCCGGTGTCGGCGCCCACGGCCGCGAGCAGCAGGTCCGCGTGCCGCAGGTTCGCCTCGACCCGTGACCGTCCGAACGCCAGCAGACGCTCCTTCGGGTCGGCTCCCGGCCCGAGCGGCGGGGGACCGCTGATCACCGCGGCCTGCCACGCTGCCTCGGACTCGTCGAGCAACCGCGCCATCAGCCCGGCCCGGCTGCCGAACCGCCGGAAGATCGTGCCCTTGCCGACGCCGGCCTTCTCTGCGACGGCATCCATGGTGAGCGCCTCGACTCCGCAGTGGTCGATCAGCGACTGGGCCGCGCACATCACCGCGTCGCGGTTGCGGGCAGCATCGCGGCGCTCACGGGCGGGCTGGCCGAGGATCGGCAGCAGCTCGTGGTCGGACATGTCCTCCACCCTAGGACGGGGGTCGCGGGTGCCGCGCGGCGAGTCGGAAGGTCCCGGAAAACTTTTCGCAGACGAGGGAATGAAACCGGACCGCAGTCCGGTTATTCCTTGAGAAGCGTTCCCACACCCCTCAACAGGAGCACCCCATGACCCACGTAGCCGTTCTCGTCGGCAGCCTCCGGGCCGACAGCGTCAACCGCCAGGTAGCCGAGTCGCTGAAGGCCCAGGCGCCCGCCGGCGTCCAGGTCGACATCGTCGACGGCCTCGCCGACGTGCCGTTCTACAACGAGGACCTCGACGGTGCCGAGGCCCCGGCCGCTGCTGCTGCGCTGCGCGAGAAGGTCGGCAACGCCGACCGCGTGCTCGTGGTCACCCCCGAGTACAACGCCACCATGCCGGCCGTGCTGAACAATGCCATCGACTGGCTGTCCCGCCCGTACGGCCAGGGCGCGATCGCCGGAAAGCCCTTCGGCGTCGTCGGCGTCACGCCGACCCCGTACGGCGGCAAGTGGGCGCACGAGGACACCCAGAAGTCGGCGAAGATCGCCGGCGCGATCGTGGTCGAGGACGTCACGGTCTCGCAGACCTCGATCGACGTCGACGTGCTGAACGACCCCGAGGTGCAGGACAAGCTCCGCAGCGCCCTGGCCACCCTGGTCGCCTTCGAGGCCGAGGTCAGCGCCGCCTGAACCGGCGCGGCCTGGGCGACCCGCTAGCGTCACTTCTGTGAGCGAGCTCCACGTCCTGATCGGAATAGAGTAGTGTTGGGAAATAGTG
>JBJMIP010000028.1:0-8084 GCA_045806825.1 Marmoricola sp. | reverse complement strand
CTGCACCACCGACACCACGATGGCCCAGTTCGCCTCCTTCTACCCGGGCGCGATGAGCGAGGCCCGGCTGATCGAGCTGCTGCCGATCGTCGAGCGGGTCGGTGCTCCGGACTTCGTCCTGATCGGCGCCGACGACCCCGACGGCATGCTGCGCCACACCGAGGAGTGCCGCCAGCGGGGCTACCGCTTCATCGCCGACCCGAGCCAGCAGCTGGCCTTCGGCGAGGGCGACCTGATCCGTCAGCTCATCGACGGAGCGCACCTGCTGTTCTCCAACGAGTACGAGTCCCACCTGATCGAGCAGAAGACCGGCTGGAGCGCGGAGCAGATCCTCGACCTCGTCGGCACGCAGGTCATCACCCTGGGCAAGGACGGCGTCAAGATCGTCGCCAAGGGCCAGGAGCCGATCGTCGTGGCGGCGCTGAACAACGTGAACGCCGTCGAGCCGACCGGCGTCGGCGACGCCTTCCGGGCCGGCTTCCTGGCGGCGACCGAGTGGGGCCTCTCCCACGAGCGGGCGGCGCAGGTCGGCTGCACCATCGCGGCGTACGTCGTGGAGACGGTGGGCACCCAGGAGTACACCTTCAGCCGCGAGCAGTTCGTCGCGCGGCTCGGCGACTCCTACGGCGACGACGCCGCGGCCGAGGTTGCCAAGTACCTCAGCTGACCCGCGACCTCCACGCAGAGCTAGGAGAGGCGGCGTACCCGGTACCGGGGTACGCCGTCCTCGGCGTTCTCGGCCCCGAGGTACTCCTGCCCGCGCATCCGGCACCACGCCGGTACGTCGGTCGCCGCAGCCACGTCGTCGGCGAGCACCGCGATCACCCCACCTACCGGGACGTCGCCCAGGTGCTTGGCGAGCTCGATGATCGGGCGCGGGCAGAGCAGGCCGACGCAGTCGAGGGTGAGGTCCTCGCTCACAGGCCGGCGTCCTGACGGATCCGAGCCACGACGTCCGGCAGCACCGCGAGCAGGCGGTCGATGTCGGCCTCGGTCGTCTCCCGCGCCAGCGAGACCCGCAGGTTGCCGTGGGTCAGGGCGCCCATCGCGGTGAGCACGTGGCTGGGCTCGAGCGTGCTCGCGGTGCAGGCCGAGCCGCTGGCGACCGCGAAGCCGCGACGGTCGAGCTCGCCGACGATGCTCTCGCCGTCGACGTACAGGAAGGAGAACGTGACCAGGTGGGGGAGCCGGTCGACGGGATCGCCCACGACCTCGGTGTCCGGTATCGCGGCGACGCCGGCGCGCAGCCGGTCGATCAGCGCGAACTGACGTGCGTTGACCTCGTCGCGCTCGGCGACCACGGCCTGCAGGGCGGCCGCCGCGGCGAGCGCACCGGGTACGTCCTCCATGCCGGTGCTGCGCTCGTCGACCCGGTCGTCGCCGGGGAACGGGTTGCGCCAACGGGCGCCCTTGCGGACCAGCAGGACTCCCACCCCTGCGGGTCCGCCCCACTTGTGCGCGGAGGCTGCGGCGGCCGACCACCCCTGCGGCAGCGGCAGCCGGCCGGCTGAGGCGCACGCGTCCATGAACAGGGGAGCGCGCTCGGCGAGCTCGGCCACGGGCTGGACGGTGCCGACCTCGTGGTTCGCGGCCTGGACGGCGAGCACGGTCGCCTCGAGGTCCCCATCGGCCGGGACCCGACCGGAGGCGTCGACCGCGATCGTCGCGAAGCTGCCTCCGTGCTGCTCGTGCCACCGGCCGGCGTGCATCACCGAGGCGTGCTCGACCGCCGAAGCCACCAACCGGTCGCCGGACCGGGCGTGCCCGGCGAGCAGCCCGAGCACACCGAGGTGCACGGCGTGCGTGCCAGAGGGGGTGAAGGTGACCTCGTCGGGGCGGACCCCGAGCGCCTCCGCGGTCGCGGCCCGGGCGTTGTCCAGCATGATCCGGGCATTCCGGGCAGGGCCGTGCAGACGGCGCGGATCGGCGTACCCGGCCTCCAGGGCCTGCTCCAGGACGGCCCGGGCAGCCGGGTGCAGCGGCTCACCGGAAGCGCTGTCGAGGTACGTGCTCACAAGGGAAAACTAGCGCCCGGCGCGGTAGTGCGCCGGGTGGCGAAAGGCACACGCGTCCAAGGGGCCACCTGTGCGTCACCCGCGGGTCGGCCAGTAGTAGGGTTCCCCTGTTCGTCTCAAGCATGATGTTCGGTCAAGAGAGAGGGCTCTTCGTGGGTCTGGAACTCCCCAAGCGTGCGCGGAAGCTGGTCTACGGAACCGTCGCCGGTTCCGCGGTCCTGCTCCTCAGCGGCTGCTCCGTCGACAAGCACAGCGACGTCAAGCGCCTCGCCATGCCGATCCCGGCGACCAAGGAAGCGCACCACATGTTCGACCTGTGGTTGTGGTCGTGGCTCGCCGCGATCATCACCGGTGTCGTCGTGTGGGGTCTGATCTTCTACGTCGTGGTCCGCTTCCGGCGCCGCAGCGAGACCGAGATCCCGGTGCAGACCCGGTACAACCTGCCGATCGAGATCTTCTACACCGTCGCCCCGGTGATGATGGTCATCGTCTTCTTCTTCTTCACGGTGCAGACCCAGGACGACGTGCTGCACGCGCCCAAGGACCTCGCCGCAGCGAACGCCCAGGCAGACCTGAACGTGACCGTCGTCGGGCAGAAGTGGTCCTGGACCTTCAACTACACCAAGGGCAGCCCGGTCATCGACGCCCTGCCTGCCGGCGAGCAGCACGGCCTCTGGGACGCGGGTACGCCTGCGACTACCGGACCCAACGGCGGCAACGGCCCGACCCTGTGGCTGGTCAAGGGTCAGAGCGTGTCCTTCGACCTGTACTCGGCTGATGTCATCCACTCGTTCTGGGTACCGACGTTCCTGTTCAAGATGGACGTGGTCCCCGGGCGACAGAAGCTCAATCACTTCACCCTGACGCCGGACCGCTCCGGCACCTTCGACGGCCGTTGCGCCGAGCTCTGCGGGGTTTACCACTCGCGGATGCTCTTCAACGTGAAGGTCACCGACCAAGCGTCGTTCGACAAGCACATGCAGGAGCTCAAGGACCAGGGCAACGTCGGTGTGAACCTTGGCGGCACCTACAACCGCACCCAGGTCGGGCTCGAGGACTCGGGCCAGAGCAGCTACGAGCAGGATGGAGGAGCCAAGTGACCGCGGTCTCTGACGCCCCCGCAGTCGGCGTACCCACCCGGACCCTGGGTCAGCAGGTCGTTCGCATCCTGACGACGACCGACCACAAGCTGATCGGCAAGCTCTACCTCATCACCTCGTTCGCGTGGTTCATGGTCGGCGGCATCATGGCGCTGCTGATCCGCTCCGAGCTCGCGTTCCCGGGCCAGCAGCTGGTCAACGACGAGGTCTACAACCAGCTGTTCACCATGCACGGCACGATCATGCTGCTGCTGTTCGCGACGCCGCTGTTCTTCGGCTTCGGCAACGTGGTGATGCCGCTCCAGATCGGCTCGCCCGACGTCGCGTTCCCGCGGCTGAACATGATGAGCTACTGGATGTTCCTGTTCGGCGGCCTCATTGCCGCCTCTGGCTTCCTGACCCCTGGTGGCGCCGCCGACTTCGGCTGGTTCGCCTACGCGCCGCTCTCCGATGCGGTGAACTCACCCGGCGTCGGTGGTGACCTTTGGATCATGGGCCTGTGGCTCGCCGGTCTCGGCACCATCCTCGGTGCGGTCAACTTCATCACCACGATCATCTGCATGCGCGCACCCGGCATGACGATGTTCCGGATGCCGATCTTCGTGTGGAACACGCTGGTCACCAGCCTCCTGGTGCTGATCGCGTTCCCGATCTTCGCCGGCGCGCTGCTCTCCCTGGAGGCCGACCGCAAGCTCGGTGCGCACGTCTTCGACGCCGTCCACGGTGGCCCGATCCTGTGGCAGCACCTGTTCTGGTTCTTCGGTCACCCCGAGGTGTACATCATCGCGCTGCCGTTCTTCGGCATCGTGACCGAGATCCTCCCGGTCTTCAGCCGCAAGCCGATCTTCGGCTACGTCGGTCTGGTGGCCGCGACGCTCGGTATCGCGATCCTCTCGGTCGCGGTGTGGGCCCACCACATGTTCGTCACCGGCGCGGTCGACCTGCCGTTCTTCTCCGGCATGACGTTCTTGATCGCGGTGCCAACAGGCGTGAAATTCTTCAACTGGATAGGCACCATGTGGGGCGGGTCGTTGAGCTTCGACACGCCCATGCTCTGGTCGATCGGCTTCCTGACGACCTTCCTCTTCGGTGGTCTGACCGGCATCATCCTGGCCTCGCCGCCGCTGGACTTCCACGTCTCCGACTCCTACTTCGTGGTGGCGCACTTCCACTACGTGGTGTTCGGAACCGTGGTGTTCGCGATGTTCGCGGGCTTCTACTTCTGGTGGCCGAAGATGACCGGCCGGATGCTCGACGAGCGTCTCGGCAAGATCCACTTCTGGCTGCTGTTCGTCGGCTTCCACACGACCTTCCTGGTGCAGCACTGGCTGGGTGTCGAGGGCATGCCGCGTCGTTACGCCGACTACGCCTCGAAGGACGGGTTCACCACGCTGAACCAGATCTCCACGATCGGCGCCTTCCTGCTCGCGTCCTCGACGTTGCCGTTCCTCTACAACGTCTACAAGTCGCGTCGGGCGCCCCTGGTGACCGTCGACGACCCGTGGGGTTGGGGACGCTCGCTCGAGTGGGCCACCAGCTGCCCGCCGCCGCGCCACAACTTCGTGTCGATCCCGCGGATCCGCTCGGAGTCGCCCGCCTTCGACCTCCACCACCCGGAGATCGCGGCACTGGAGTACGACGACAACGACAACCTCGAAGGCGGCGGCCCGGCCGACGCGCCCGAGATGGAAGGCCGCAAGGAAATGCTCGAAGGGGATGACAAGTGAAGGCCGAGGCTTGGACGTTCATCGTCTGCACCTTCTTCTTCGTGCTGTTCGCTCCGGCGTACTGGCTCGTCACCGGTGACCCGACGGGCACGTCCGCCCTGGTGATGACCTCCCTGCTGACCATGCTGGTGAGCTTCTACCTGGGCTTCCACGCAGTGAAGGGCGCGCCCCGCCCGGAGGACCGCAAGGACGGCGAGATCGCCGACGGCGCCGGCGAGCTCGGCTTCTTCCCGCCGTACAGCTGGTGGCCGATGTGGTGCACCATGTGCCTGGCCACCATCGTGCTCGGTGTGGTCATCGGCTGGTGGCTGGTGATCATCGGTGCCACGCTCGGTGCGGTCGCCCTGTCGGGTCTGGTCTTCGAGTACTACCGCGGAGAACACGCTCACTGATCGTGACAAACCAACGCATTTCGCGCCCCGTTCCGCACCGGAACGGGGCGTGATGCGTCCCACGTCGGAATGTCCGTTGGCCCAGGGTTGCCTTGTTAGGCTTATGAGGTCCACGAGTGCTGAATTTGTGTTGGGGAGAACCATGCGTACGCGACCGATCTGGGCCGCCTCATCAGTAGTCCTGCTGATGGCGTTGGCCGCAGCGTGCGGCGGGAGCCCCAAGGGCACCGCGAACCCCCAGCCCGGCGGGGCGCCCAGCTCCTCGGCCGCGGCCACCTCGGCGGCGAGCATCACCTCGAGCATCGCCCCGGGGACCGTCGGCGTGAAGGTCAACCGGTCGGTGCGCCTGAACGTCGCTGGCGGCACCTTCAACGACGTCAGCGTCTCCGGCGGCGCCGGCGTCCTGCGTGGCGTCCTCTCGGCCGACAAGCTGACCTGGCAGAGCACCGGTCGCCTCCAGCCCGGCGTGACCTACTCGGTGCGCGGCACCGCGGTCGACGCCAAGGGACTGCAGAAGGTCTACTCGGCGCGCTTCCGCACCGAGAACCTGGCGCTGGGCAAGCAGACCTTCCCGAGCTTCTTCCCGGCCCCGGGCGCCACGGTCGGCGTCGGTCTGCCGGCGATCATCAAGTTCGACGTCCCGGTCAAGGACCACCAGTCGATCCAGCGCCACCTCAAGGTGACCAGCGTCCCGGCGCAGGCCGGCGCGTTCCACTGGATCTCCGACACCGAGGTGCACTGGCGCCCGAAGACGTACTGGCAGCCCGGCACCAAGGTGACCGTCACGGCTGACATCGACAGCGTCCCGGCCGGCAACGGCGTGTTCGGCCAGAAGAGCCGCACGACCTCGTTCAAGATCGGCCGTTCGATGATCAGCAAGGTCAACATGAGGACCGACCAGCTGCAGGTCTTCAAGGACGGCAAGCTGATCCGGACCATCCCGATCACCACCGGCCGCCAGCCGAAGTTCACCACCCGCTCGGGCACGAAGGTGATCATCGAGAAGTACCGCCACAAGCGGATGAACTCCGAGACGGTCGGCATCGCGGTCAACAACGCGGACGGCTACGACATCGACGACGTCGAGTTCGCGATGCGGCTGACCTACTCCGGTGAGTTCCTGCACGCGGCTCCGTGGTCGGTCGGCTCCCAGGGTCGCGCCAACGTCAGCCACGGCTGCACCGGCATGAGCACCGAGAACGCCGGCTGGCTCTACAACAACTCGATCATCGGCGACGTCGTCGAGTACACCGGCACCAGCCGGATGATGACCCTCGCCAACGGCATCGGCGACTGGAACCTGCCGTTCACCCAGTACGCCCAAGGCACCACGCTCTAATCGCCGAGTGGGCCCGAACTCCCCCTCGAGTGGGCCCGAACCCGCCGCCGGCAGTCAGGCGTTGGTGCCGTGGAGGTTCTTGGCCGTGGGGGAGACCTTGACCTCGCCCGGGTCCGGGTAGGTGCCGAAGAGCCGGTCCGCGGTGGCAGTGCTGGTCACCGTGAACCAGTAGTGCTCGTTCTTGTAGTGGTGCAGCCGGTGGTTGCGCCAGATCGCCTTGTAGGTGGCGCTCTTCGGCTTGTAGTCGCTGTGGATCAGGTAGTGCGACCACTCGTAGATCAGGCCGGTGGCAGCGGTCGCGAACAGGAACGTCAGGCCCTGGCCCAGGCGCGGGAACACGTAGATCGCGATCGCGAACTCTCCGGCGATGACCGCGATCAGCGAGCGCCACGGGATGAACACCAGCGGGATGTTGCGCGGGTCGGCGTGGTGGCGCCGGTGGTCGCGGGCGAGCTCGCTGTCGACCTTGATGCCGGCGACCTTGAACGGCTTGAAGTGCAGGATGAACACGTGGATGACCCACTCCAGCACGGGGAAGGTGACCACCAGGATGACCGGCGCCCAGAGATCGGCCAGCCGCCAGTCGCCCTCGGCGACCCGCCACGCCCCGGCACTCACGAGGGTCGCCAGGATCATCCACGGGCTGGGGTGGCGCAGGAACTCCCGGAACGTCTCGCCGAGTCCGACCGTCGCACGGCGGGATCCGGTGATCCGGGCCTCCTCGCTGGCCAGGCGTTCCTGGGCGAGTGCCTCGATCTCGGGGGACGGCTTGGTCATGACGGTTCTCCTTCGGTGTTCGTCTCCGGGTCGTCCTCGACCGCGGCGAGGAAGTTCACGATGGCCTCGGTGGCCGGGCGCAGCAGGGCGTCGGCCGCTGCCGCCGCCTCCTCGCCGCGGCCGGCAACCAGCGCAGTGCTGATGGCTCGGTAGCCGGCCAGATTGCTGACCTCGCCGTCGAGCAGTGGCGCCAGCGGCTCGATCGCCGGCTCGTAGGCCTGGCGGAGGTTGTTGAACATCAGCCGGAAGACGATCGAGTCCGCGCAGTCGACGACGGCGTCCCAGAACGCCAGGGCGGCGTGCTGGCGCTCGACCGGGTTCCCCGCCGCCTCCAGGTCGCTCAGGGAGGTCGCGAGCTCCTGGCGGGCACTCTCGGGCGCCTTGGCGCCTCGTTCCGCGGCCAAGCGGGCCACGTCCGGGGCGATCGCCAGCCGGGCCTCGATGATGCTCCGGGCCACCGCGGTGTCCAGCTCGCCGTTGCGGACCAGCAGCCGGGGGAGCAGGTCGAGCCCGGCGTGCTTCTGGAAGTCGCGGACGGTGGTCGACCCGCCGTGGCGGACCTCGACCAGCCGGGTGGCGGACATCCGCTGGAGAGCCTCGCGTACGGCGGGCCGCGAGACCCCGAGCAGCTCCGCGAGCCGCCGTTCGCTGGGAAGGGCCTCGCCGGGCTCCAGGGACCCGTCGACGACCGAGCTGATCAGCTGTTCGAAGACGTCGTCGGGGACGAGGCGCTT
>JBJMIP010000027.1:0-4663 GCA_045806825.1 Marmoricola sp. | reverse complement strand
GGACGGCACCATCGAGGCCGCCGAGGTCCGTGACGGGGATGCCTGCCCGAGCTGTGCGGACGGCACGCTGGAGTCCGCACGCGGCATCGAGATGGGTCACATCTTCCAGCTCGGCCGCAAGTACGCCGAGGCGCTGGACCTGCGGGTGCTGGACGAGAACGGCAAGCTCGTGACCGTGACGATGGGGTCCTACGGCATCGGCGTCTCGCGCGCCGTGGCGGCGATCGCTGAGGGCAACAACGACGAGCTCGGTCTGGTGTGGCCGCGCGAGATCGCCCCTGCGGACGTCCACGTGGTCGCTGCAGGCAAGGAGGACGCGGTCTTCGCCGCGGCCGACGCCCTGGTCGCCGAGCTGCACGAGGCAGGCGTGAGGGTGATCTACGACGACCGGGCCGGCAAGGTCAGCCCCGGGGTGAAGTTCAAGGACGCCGAGCTGATCGGCGTACCGACGATCGTCACCGTGGGTCGGGGGCTCGCCGACGGCACGATCGAGGTCAAGGACCGGCGAAGCGGTGAGCGGACAGAGGTCCCGGTGTCCGGTGCGGCCGGCCACCTGATCACCCTCGTGCGGGGATAAGCCGCGGAGGAATTGCGGCCCGCAGGAGTTCTCAATGTCGTTCTGATCTCCGGACTAGAGCGGCGCGAGAAGTCCTGCGGAGAGATCTGCGTTTTTGTGTATTTCTGACACCTGCAGTGATCTCATCGTTCCTGTGCGGTCGTGAGCGTCCTACGCTCCTGCCAACCCGATCGGGAGGAACCCTGCGATGAACCGGACCACCAGGCGCGCCAGCGCCGTTCTCGGGGCGCTGACCTGCGCCTTCGCCCTGTCGACCTCGGCAGTCCCGACGCTCTCGGCCAGCGCGTCGGGGAGCACCGGCAAGGACTGCTTCGACCCGACCTCGGTCAACGCCGCAGCACGTGGTGCGACCAACCCGCGGGCGCACGACACCCGTGCCATCACCGCCACGCAGCAGGCGGCGATCGAGGCGAGGACGAAGAAGATCCTGGCCGAGAAGGCCGCCAAGAACGCGTCTGCCAAGGGCAAGCCCGGCGGCGGAGGCGGCGGCACCGGGACCGGTGGACCGCTGAACAACATCCCGGTCTACATCCACGTGATGACCTCGACCAGCGGCGCCGGCAACGTGACCGACGCGCAGATCGCGGCCCAGATCGACGTGCTGAACCAGACCTACTCGGGCCACGACGTGAACGGGACCGGTCACGACACCGGCGCACGGTTCTACCTCGCCGGTGCGAACCGGATCGCGAACAACACCTGGCACACCGATCGGCAGAGCACCACCTACCGGGCACAGACCCGGCAGGGCGGGAAGAACGCGCTGAACATCTGGCTCGTCGACTTCAACTACCTCGGGATCGCCACCTTCCCCTGGGACTACGCGGCGAACGGTGCGATCGACGGCATCCGCGTGCAGTACAGCTCCTTGCCCGGAGGTAGCGCGACCAACTACAACCTCGGCGAGACCGCCACCCACGAGGCCGGGCACTGGCTCGGGCTCTACCACACGTTCCAGGGCGGCTGTAACGATCCGGGCGACGAGGTCGCCGACACCGCGGCCCAGGCATCACCGAGCAGCGGCTGCCCGACAGGCCGCGACTCCTGCGCGGCTCCGGGCCTCGACCCGATCCACAACTACATGGACTACAGCTACGACAGCTGCTACTTCGAGTTCACCCCGAACCAGGTGACCCGCATCGGCAACATGTGGACCGCCTACCGGCAGTGACCTGATCGATCCCGCGGGCCGGGCCGTCCACAGGGACGGCCCGGCCCTGCGCGTTCCACAGCGTCTCCGGGGAACCTCGTCGGGTCATCGACCCTCGACCAGCCTTGCCGGTCACCGGCGGCAGATCGGTCTGCCGCCCCGACCGGGAGGACTTCATGATCCGTTCCTCGTACCACGCGCTCGCCGGGCTGGTGGTCGCCGCCGCCCTTGTCTCGCCGACTGTCTCGCCGACTGTCTCGCCGGCCCTCGACCACGTCGTGCAGACGGGGGTCGAGCGCCCACGGCACTGCTTCGAGCCGGCGAGACACGGCGCTGCCCCGGGCGACGCTGCTCGCAGCGTCAACCCGCGTTCGGGTGATCACCGCACGATCACCGCGGCCCAGCAGCGGGCGATCGATGCACGCACCCGGGCGCTGCTGGCGCGTCGCACCGTGTCCACGACCGACCGGGTGACCGTTCCGGTGTACGTGCACGTGATGACCTCGAGGACCGGGGCCGGCAATGTCAGCGACACCCGGATCCGGAGCCAGGTCGCGGTTCTGAACAAGACCTACGCGGGCGAGGACCCCGACGGGACCACCAGCCCCGACACCGGCCCCGACACCGGCCCCGAGACCGGCCCGGACACCGGCTTCCGGTTCCGGCTCGCCGGCATCGACCGGTTCCGGAACAGCACCTGGCACGCGGACGGCGACAGCGAGACCTACCGGTCGAAGACCCGGCGGGGCGGGCGGACGGCGCTGAACGTGTGGCTGGTCGACTTCGACTACCTCGGGATCGCAACGTTCCCGTGGGACGACGCCTCGGCTCCTGCGATCGACGGCGTCCGGATCCAGTTCAGCTCGCTCCCGGGCGGGAGTGCGGCGCACTACGCCGAGGGGAAGACGCTGACGCACGAGACCGGGCACTGGCTCGGGCTGTTCCACACGTTCCAGGACGGTTGCTCCTCGCCCGGTGACGAGGTCGCTGACACGCCGGCCCAGGCCTCACCGAGCACCGGCTGCCCCGAGGGCCGCGACTCGTGCAGCGCGAAGGGCCTCGACCCGATCCACGACTACATGGACTACAGCTACGACGCCTGCTACCGGTCGTTCAGCCCGGGGCAGGTCACCCGGATGAAGCAGATGTGGACCGCGTACCGGAAGTGATGCGGGGCCCGGCGGTCCACGGAAAAACGGGCTGCCGGGCTGCGCGGTCCCGGATAGGTTCGCGTCCGTGGACACCCCGCTCGCGCCCCGGAACAAGACGCAGAAGCAGCCACCGGTCCAGGCCGTCATCTTCGACTGGGGTGGCACCCTGACCGCCTGGCACGACATCGACTTCCACGCGGAGTCGTTGGCGCTCGCCGCCGCGGTCACGGCCTCGCCCGACCCGTCCGACGACCTGCACACCCATGCCGGGAAGCTGCACGCGGCGGGGGCGACCGTCTGGGGGTGGAGCCGTGACGAGCAACGCAGCGCCACGGTCGCCGACCTGTTCGAGGTCGCCGGGCTCGGCCACGAACCCGAGCGGCTGAGCGCGTACCGGGAGTTCTGGGAGCCGCACACGTTGACCGACCCGCAGGTCGGCCCCGTGTTCGACGCCCTGCACGGCGCGGGCATCAAGGTGGGCGTGCTCTCGAACACGCTGTGGCCGCGGGAGTGGCACCGAGGCTGGTTCGAGCGCGACGGGGTGCTGGACCGGATCGACGGCGACGTCTACAGCAGCGAGATCCCGTGGACGAAGCCCTCGCCCAGGGCTTTCGAGGCCGCGATGACGGCAGTCGGGGTCAGCGACCCGGCCCGGTGCGTGTACGTCGGGGACCGGCTGTTCGACGACGTCTGGGGCGCCCAGAACGCAGGCATGAGGGCGATCCACGTCCCGCACAGCGCGATCCCGTCCGAGCAGGTCGGGCACACCGAGGGCGTGCCCGACGCCGTTGCGCACGAGCTGGCTGAGATCCCGGCGATTGTTGCCGGGTTCTGCACTGCATGAACACGAAGCGCGCAGGTCGTGGCCCCGCGCGCCCGATCACGTCAGGATCGGGACGAGCCGGGGAACATCTCGGGGGTTCCTCGAAACTCAAGCTGACGAACGGCCCCGTCGTCGAGAGCGACAAGGGCCCATCGACGCTCTGCGTCGGCGGTGCTCTCGACGAGCTGGCCGTACGTCTGAGCGATGCGGTGCTCCACCAGGAGTGCCGCATCGGTCAATTCTGAGGTCGTCCGGGTGAGCGCCGGGAGGTCGTAGGCCGCGGCGGCCGGTGTGGGCACTGCACCACGCCCGGAGACCATCACGGTCAGCTGGTCCCGCTGGCGCCGGTGCGCCTTGTACGCCGCGTCGAGGGAGGCGTAGAGCGCAGGCTGCCGCGACGCCGACGCCTGGGCGCCGAGGAAGCTGAGGACCGAGACGGCCGCGTGCTCGGCGGCGAGGGTGTCCTGGAGAGCTTCGAGCGGGGTCATCGGGCGAGCACCACCAGCTGCTGGGAGAGCCCGGCGGCCATCGAGCCGAGCAGTCGCGCGAACGAACCGCTCTCCGCGCGCAGCGCGTAGCCCGTCAGCCGGGCGTGGACGGTGGTCGCGGTCCGCCGGGCGACCGGGACCGGGTCGGCGCTCACGGTGGGCGCAGGGGTGCCCGGTGTCGGGGTGCCGCTCACGTCCACCCCCTTCGGGACGGCGCCGCGAAGTGCGGCCAGGTAGCTCTCGTACGCGGATGCCAGGCCGGCCAGCCGGGCCCCGGTCGTTGGGCCCTGGGCACCGAGGGCCACGAGCTCGCGCTGCGCCTCGTTCAGCAGTGCCACGGCCTGCACCGCCACGCCTACGTCGGGGGCGAGGTCGCGCACCGCCTTGGCGGCGGGCGTCCGGTCCGAGTTGTACGGGTTGTTCAGCGTGCAGCCGGACACGACCGCGCCGAGACCGAGGAGCAGCACCGAGCGT
>JBJMIP010000026.1:0-6808 GCA_045806825.1 Marmoricola sp. | reverse complement strand
CGGCAACGTGTACCGCATCTCGACCCGGTCCTCGGAGAGGTAGTCCATCCCGAGCAGGGTGCCGCGCTTGGTCTGGCACAGCTCCATGATCGTGCCGATGTAGTCGCTCGGCGAGAGGATCGTGGCGGTCACCACCGGCTCGCGCACCTCGCGGACCTTGGAGTCGGGGTACTCGCTCGGGTTCGTGACCTCGATCTCGGAGCCGTCGTCGAGGCTGAGGTGGTAGACCACGTTCGGCGCGGTGGAGATCAGGTCGAGGTTGAACTCGCGCTCCAGCCGTTCCCGGGTGATCTCCATGTGCAGCAGGCCGAGGAAGCCGCAGCGGAACCCGAAGCCGAGTGCTCCGGAGGTCTCGGGCTCGTAGGCGAGCGCGGCGTCGTTGAGCTGGAGCTTCTCCAGGGCGTCGCGCAGCGTCGGGTAGTCGTCGCCGTCGATCGGGTACAGCCCGGCGAAGACCATCGGGTTGGGGTGCGCGTAGCCGCTCAGCGCGGTCTGGGCGCCGTGGTGCTGGCTGGTGACCGTGTCACCGACCCGGGACTGGCGCACGTCCTTCACCCCGGTGATCAGGTAGCCGACCTCGCCGACACCCAGGTCCCCGGCCTTGACCGGCTCCGGGCTGATCACGCCGACCTCGAGCATCTCGTGCACGGCGCCGGTCGACATCATCTTGATCCGGTCACGGTGCGAGAGCTTGCCGTCGACCACCCGGACGTAGGTGACCACGCCGCGGTAGGTGTCGTAGACCGAGTCGAAGATGAGCGCGCGCGGCGGGGCGTCGGGGTCGCCGACCGGCGCCGGGGTCTCCTTGACGATCTCGTTCAGGAGCGCCTCGACCCCCATCCCGGTCTTCGCCGAGACCCGGAGCACCTCGTGGGGCTCGCAACCCACCAGGTGGGCCAGCTCGGCGGCGTACTTCTCCGGGTTGGCGCTGGGCAGGTCGATCTTGTTCAGCACCGGGATGATGTGCAGGTCCGCACCCATCGCCAGGTAGAGGTTCGCAAGGGTCTGGGCCTCGATGCCCTGAGCCGCGTCGACCAGCAGCACCGCGGCCTCGCACGCCTCCAGCGACCGCGACACCTCGTAGGTGAAGTCGACGTGCCCGGGGGTGTCGATCATGTTGAGCACGTAGGTACCGGGCTCGGCGCCCTGCTCGTTGTCGGCCGGAACCGTCCACGGCATCCGGACGGCCTGGCTCTTGATGGTGATCCCGCGCTCGCGCTCGATGTCCATCCGGTCCAGGTACTGCGCCCGGGCGGCCCGCTCGTCGACGACCCCGGTCAGCTGCAGCATCCGGTCGGCCAGCGTCGACTTGCCGTGGTCGATGTGCGCGATGATGCAGAAGTTCCGGATGATCGCGGGATCGGTCTGACCGGGCTGCGGGGGTTTGGGGTGGGACACGGAGTTCGACTCAGGGCTCTCTCGGGACTGCGGATCACGGGCGCCTGCGGAGCGCGCCGGACCATCCTCCCATCACTCCGGGCTGTCCACGAACTCGCGCGCCTTGGCGATCGCGAAGCCCCAGCCCTGCTCGAGGCTCGGGTGCGGCGGCACGGCGATCTCCTCGGGGTCGGTCACCACGTCGAGCAGGACCGGACCGGGGTGCGCCAGGGCCGCCGCCACCGCACCGTCCACCTCGTCCGGATCGGTGACCCGCACCCCGTGCAGTCCGATCGCTCGGGCGACGGCGGCGAGGTCGGGGTTGTGGAGCACGGTCCCGAACTCGGGCAGCCCGACCTGCTCCATCTCCAGCTTCACCATCCCGAGACGTCCGTTGTCGAAGACCACCAGCTTGACCGGCAGGTCGTGACTGACGGCGGTGATCAGGTCGCCCAGCAGCATGCTCAGGCCGCCGTCGCCGCAGAAGGCAACGACCTGACGCCCGCGGTCGAGCGCAGCAGCTCCCAGTGCCTGTGGCATCGCATTCGCCATCGAGCCCAGGTTGAAGGAGCCGATCAGCCTTCGCTCGCCGGTCATCCGGACGAAGCGCGCCAACCAGGTCGTCGACATCCCGGTGTCGGCGGTGAACACGGCGTCGCGGGCGGCGTGCCGGTCGACAGCGGCCGCCAGCAGCTCGGGCCGGATCCGCCGGTCCGGGTTGTCGACGGTGCGGCGCAGCAGGCCTTTCGGCTTGCGGTCGTACGCGGGATCGGTGAGGTGCTGCTGCCGCTCCTGCCAGGACCGGTACTTCTCGACCGCCTTCTCCAGGTGCCGGCGGTCGGTCTTCGGTTCCAGCAGGGGGAGGAGAGCGCGAACGGTCGCGGCCGCATCGCCGACCAGGGCGATGTCGACCCCGGTCCGCCGTCCTACGTGCCCGCCCCGTGAATCGACCTGAACTACCTTCTTCCCGGTCGGGTAGAAGTTCTTGTACGGGAAATCGGTCCCGAGCATCAGCAGGACGTCGCCGCCGTCGAAAGCCTGCTTGCTGGCGGGGTTGCCGAGCAGTCCGGACTGCCCGACCTCGTACTCGACGGCGTCGTCGAAGTGCTCCTTGGCCTTCAGCGTCACCACCACCGGCGCCGACAGGGTCGCGGCCACCTCGAGCACCTCGGCGCGCGCGTCGGCCGCGCCGTGGCCGGCCAGCACGGTGACGGTGCCGGCCTCGTTGATCAGTGCAGCGGCCTGCCGCAGCAGCTGCTCGTCCGCGGCCGCTACCGGTGCTGGGCCCACGAAAACGGGGACCGGCGTGTGCTTGGGCAGGTCCAGTGCCCCGACGTCGCCGGGCAAGGACAGCACGGAGACCCCGCGCTCCGCGATGGCGGCGTTCACTGCCTGCTCCAGCAACCCCGGAAGCTGGTCCGTGCTGGTGACGGTGCGGGTGAAGACCGCGACGTCGGCGAAGAGCGCATCGTTGTCGACCTCCTGGAAGAAGTCGCTCCCGATGTCCTCGCGCGGCACCTGCCCGCACAGCGCGAGCACCGGCACGTGCGACTTCTTGGCGTCGTACAGCCCGTTGAGCAGGTGGATCGCACCGGGGCCGACAGTGCCCATGCACACCGCGAGCTCGCCCGTCAGCCCCGCCTGGGCGCTCGCCGCGAACGCGCCGGCCTCCTCGTGGCGGACGCCGATCCACTCGATCCGTTCCTCGCGACGGATCGCGTCGGTGACCGGATTGAGGGCGTCGCCGACGACTCCCCAGATGGTGCGCACCCCGTGCTCGGCGAGGGCGGTGACGATCAGCTCGGCAACGGTGCTCATTTCAGGTCCTCCTGGGACGACGCATCGATCGGGGCAGGCGCTCGCCTCCGAGGCGCCTCAGCCGGTAGCTCGCGGCCGTGCTCGGCGTCCCCGACGAAGAACCGCAGCATGGTGGTGCCGTACCCCGACGGCGGCCGACGAACCGGGCGCATGAATCCGCGCCTGTCGGGGACTAAGAACCCATGACTGAACTGAGCGAGAAGAAGGTGGCCTTCCTGACCGCGCCCGAGGGCGTCGAGCGCGTGGAGCTTGAGGACCCGTGGACGGCGGTCGAGGACTCGGGTGCCGCTCCGGTGCTGATCAGCACCGAGCCCGGCGAGGTGCGCACGTTCGACCACCTCGACGCCGCGGGGAAGCGGACCGTCGACCGGACCGTTGCCGAGGTCTCGGTCGACGACTTCGACGCGCTGGTACTGCCCGGAGGCGTCGCCAACCCGGACGCGCTGCGCCAGGACGACGACGCCGTGGCGTTCGTGCGCGAGTTCGTCGCCAGCGGGAAGCCCGTTGCGGCGATCTGCCACGCGGGCTGGATGCTCGCCGAAGCTGACGTCGTCCGGGACCGGACCGTGACCTCCTGGCCCAGCCTGCGCACCGACCTGAGCAACGCGGGTGCGAACTGGGTCGACCAGGAAGTCGTCACCGACGGCAACCTGATCACCAGCCGCAACCCCGGCGACCTGCCGGCATTCAACAACGCGGTTCTCGAGGCGCTGGCGCACGGCGCCGCCGGTACCGACTGACGGGCGGTGGCCGGACCGGTCACCGCCCCTCGTGAGTTCTCGCCGGTAACTGCCGCGCTCCCCTACGCTTCGCCCATGAAGCGGATGAGCGGGGTCGACGCGGCGTTCTGGTACGGCGAGACGCCTGCCTGGCACATGCACATCGGCGCCGTGGCGATCCACGAGACCGCGGACGCCCCGAACTTCAGCTTCGACGAGGTCCGTCGGATCGTCATCGAGCGCCTCCCCCAGATGCCGCAGCTGCGCTGGAAGGTGGTCGAGTCGCCGTTCGGCCTCGAGCGACCGCACTTCGTCGAGGACCCGACGCTCGACCCCGACTTCCACATCCGTCGGATCGGCGTACCGCAGCCGGGCACCCGCAAGGAGCTCGACGAGCTGATCAGCCGGCTGATGTCCTACAAGCTCGACCGCAACCGCCCGCTCTGGGAGCTCTGGGTCATCGAGGGCCTGCAGAAGGGCCGGGTCGCCACGCTCACCAAGATGCACCACTCGATCGTCGACGGCGTCTCGGGCGCCGGTCTCGGCGAGATCTTGCTGGACGTCACCCCGGAACCGCGCGACGCCTCGACCGAGGTGGTGCACGGGATCGGCTCGAAGACCCAGAACCCGCTCAAGGGCCTCGCCGAGGGCTGGGTGAACCTCGCCTTCCGGACGCCGGCGCGCGTGGTCGGCATCCTCAACCAGACCGTGCGCCAGCAGGTCGCCGTGCGCAACTACAAGAACAAGCCGCCAGCCTTCTTCACCGCCCCGTCGACCCGGTTCAACGCGACGCTGAGCCCGCACCGCCGGATCACCGGCGTGAAGATCGAGCTCGACCGGGTCAAGGCCCTCAAGACCGCGTACGACGTGAAGCTGAACGACGTCGTGCTGGCGCTGGTCTCCGGTGCCCTGCGGATCTACTTCGCCGAGCGCGAGGGCATCCCCACCAAGCCGCTGATCGCGCAGATCCCGGTCTCCACCCGGACCGAGGAGTCGGCCGGCCAGGTCGGCAACCAGGTCAGCTCGATGACGGTCAACATGGCCACCGACATCGAGGACGCGGGCGAGCGGATCCGGGCGATCTTCGAGAGCACCCAGGGCGCGAAGGAGATGGCCAAGGCGCTCAGCGCACACCAGATCATGCAGCTCCCCGACATCACCCCTCCGGGGCTGCTGAGCCTCGCCTCCCGCGCCTACACCGCGAGTGGGCTGGCCAACTCGCTGGCGCCGATCAACCTGGTCGTCTCCAACGTGCCCGGTCCGCCGTTCCCGCTGTACATGGCGACCGCACCGCTGCGCTCGCTGCTGCCGATCGGCCCGCTGGTGCTCGACGTCGCGCTCAACATCACGGTGTTCAGCTACCTGGACTCGATCGACTTCGGGTTCGTCAGCACCCCCGAGGTCGCCCCGGACCTCGACCAGCTCGCCGACGCCGTCCGCGACGCCCTCGTCGAGCTCGAGGAAGCCGCCGGGATCAACGTCGGTTGAGGTCGAGGCGGGTCAGCTCAGCCAGGCCCGCCAGCCGGTCTGCTTGAATCCCGCTCATGGAACCGATTTCCGCGCCGGTCGGCATCGCCGGCGTCCCGACGGTTCCGCACGGCCGCACCGCGCTCCGCCTGGACTGGAAGTTCCTGCCCCCGGACGTCCGGGCCCTGATCGAGAGCCGGCTCGGGTCGCCGGTGGCGAGCGCCGTCTCGCAGACCGCCGGCTTCACGCCCGGGTTCGCCTCCGTGGTCACCGGCGAGAACGGCAGCACGGCGTTCGTGAAGGCCGCGAGCCGCGCCGCGCAGTCCGAGATCGCCTCCTCGTACGCCGAGGAAGCCCGCAAGCGTGAGCTCCTCGGCGACCAGGTGCCGGCACCACGCCTCGACTGGATCAGCGACCAGGACGGCTGGGTCGTCCTCGGCTTCGAGAACGTCGCCTGCAAGCAGCCGCGCCGACCGTGGCGTCCCGCCGAGCTGAACCGAGCTCTCGACCTTGCCGAGGCGATCCACACGACCACGGAAAGCGTGCCGGACGAGCTGGCCCTGCAACCCCTGTACGTCGACCTGCCCCCGCTGCTGACCGGCTGGTCCGGCGTACCGGAGGACTGGCCGCACCACGACGAGGCCTCGGCCCTGGCGCTGAGCCTGGCCCAGGTCCCCGACAACCGGCACTTCGTGCACGCCGACCTGCGCGACGACAACATCCTGTTCGCCACCGACGGCCGCACGCTCGCGTGCGACTGGAACTGGCCGGCGCTGGGTCCGGCCTGGGAGGACACGGTCGACCTCCTGCTTGCCGCCCACGGCGATGGTCTCGACGCGGATGCGTTCCTGGCTGAGCGCGCACTGACCCGCGACGTCGACCCGGACCACATCGACGCCTGGCTGGCCGCGATCTGCGGGTTCATGCTGTTCGCCCGCAACCGTCCGGGGCCCTCCACCTCCCCGCACCTGCGCACCCACACGGACTGGTTCGCCGAGGCGGCGTGGTCCTGGCTCTCCCAGCGACGAGGATGGAGCTCATGACCGGTCCCGGAACACGCACGGCCCTGATCGCCGGAGCCACCGGTCTGGTCGGCTCCCACCTGCTCGACCAGCTGCTGGCCGATCCCTACTGGGACGCCGTCGTCTGCGTCGGCCGCCGCCCGGTCGACCGCACCGGGGAGAAGCTCGAGCAGCTCATCGTGTCGTTCCCCGACATCGGTGAGGTTCCCGCCGCCGACGACGTCTTCTCCTGCCTCGGCACCACGATCAAGCTCGCCGGCAGCCAGGAGGCCTTCCGGGCCGTCGACCACGATGCCGTCGTGAACCTCGCCGCCGCGGCCCAGGCGGCCGGCGCCTCGCAGTTCCTGCACGTGACGGCGCTCGGCGCCTCCGCCGGGTCGCGGATCTTCTACAACCGGGTCAAGG
>JBJMIP010000025.1:0-4831 GCA_045806825.1 Marmoricola sp. | reverse complement strand
GGCGTCCCAGACCTCGGGAGCGCCGAACATCAGGGCCTTGGTCTTGGCGTGCTCCTTGGACGGGCCTCCCTCGACCAGGTAGGAGGCGACCGTGAACGGCGCCCCGGCGAACCCGATCAGGGGCGTGGCGCCGAGCTCGGCGACGAGCTGCCGCACCGACTGGGTGATGTACGGGACGTGCTCGGGCGTCAGGTCGGGGATCGCCTCGACGTCGGCGAGGGTCCGCACCGGGTTCGCGACCACCGGGCCGACCCCGGGGACGATGTCGAGATCGACACCGATGGACTTGAGCGGCAGCACGATGTCGGAGAAGAAGATCGCTGCGTCGACGCCGTAGCGGCGTACGGGCTGCAGGGTGATCTCGGTGACCAGGTCCGGCTGCATGCAGGAATCGAGCATGGTGACGCCCTCGCGCACCTTCAGGTACTCCGGCAGCGACCGGCCGGCCTGGCGCATGAACCAGACCGGGGTGTGCGGGACCGGCTCTCCACGGGCAGCGCGGAGGAAGGCGGAGTCGGCAGGGGAAGCAGCCGGGGTGAAGTCGGACATGACCCGATCTTCGCAGGTCAGGCGGCGAGTCGCCGACGCGGGATCCTCAGAACCGTCCTAACCTGAAGCCATGTCCGCCCCTCGTGAACGGCACATCGAACCGACGCCGGTTCCGGCCGAGTTCGAGCGTGCCGTCAAGCAGCTGCGGGCCGCCAAGTTCCGTCCCGAGGTCTACACCGAGGAGATGCCGGCGCCGCAGCGGATCGCTCCGTTCGCGTCCGCGATCTCGGCCGACGTGACCGTCGACGGCGAGGACGTGGGCACCGGACGGATCGTGATCCTGCACGACCCCGCCGGCAACGACACCTGGGACGGCACCTTCCGCTGCGTCGCGTACGCGCGCGCCGACATCGACCCCGAGCTGGTCACCGACCCGCTGCTGGCCGAGGTCGGTTGGACCTGGTTGACCGAGGCGCTGGAGGCCCACGGTGCCGAGTACGGCGCCCCGTCCGGCACCGTCACGAGCGTCTCGTCCGAGAGCTTCGGCGGGATGGCCGCCGAGCCGGCCACCGCGCAGATCGAGATCCGCGCCTCCTGGACCCCGGTCGGCGAGCTCACCGCGCACGTCGAGGCCTGGGGCGAGCTGCTCTGCACGGCCGCCGGCCTGCCCCCTGTCCCCGAGGGCGTCGCCACGATGCCGAGCCGGCGCGGTCAGCGCGGCCCGGAGTAGTGGCACCGTGATGGCAGCAGGAGCCAACGAGGACGCTCAGGACGACACCACCGAGGGTGCGGCCGCGCCAGAAGCACCTCCCGCACCGCTGCTGGCCCTGCGTGACGGCCTGCCCCCGATCGTCGACACCCGCGAGGCCCTGGACGAGGTGGTCGCCGCCGTCGCCCGCGGGACCGGGCCGGTCGGCCTGGACGCCGAACGCGCCTCGGGCTACCGGTACTCGGCCCGCGCGTACCTGATCCAGCTGCGCCGTGAGGGCGCCGGGACCGCGCTGATCGATCCGATCGCCTTCGACGACCTCAGCGACCTGAACACCGCGATCGGCGACGCCGAGTGGATCCTGCACGCCGCCAGCCAGGACATCCCGTGCCTGCGCGAGGTCGGGCTGGTGCCGGTGCGGCTCTTCGACACCGAGCTCGCCGCGCGGCTGCTCGGGTACCCGCGCGTGGGCCTGGCGACCCTGGTCGAGGTCATCGTCGGGAAGTCGATGCGCAAGGAGCACTCCGCGGCCGACTGGTCCAAGCGCCCGCTGCCGGAGCCGTGGCTGGAGTACGCCGCCCTGGACGTCGAGGTGCTGGTCGAGCTGCGCGACGTGCTCGGCGCCGAGCTCGAGGAGTCCGGCAAGACCGAGTGGGCCCGCCAGGAGTTCGAGCACCTGATCGCGCACGAGCCGCCGCCGCGCCAGGACCCGTGGCGCCGGACCTCGGGCATCCACAAGGCCAAGGGACGTCGGGCGCTGGCCGCGGTGCGCGAGCTCTGGACCGTCCGCGACCAGCTCGCCGCCGACCTCGACACCACCCCGGGCCGGTTGATCCCGGACTCCGCGGTCATCTCGGCCGCCAACGCGCTCCCGACCAGCGGCAAGCTGCTGATGGACACCCCGGGCTTCCACGGACGCGGCGCACGCCGGTACCTGGACACGTGGGTGGACGCTCTCAAACGGGCGCGTGCGCTGCCGGAGAACGAGCTGCCGCCGGTCGCGAACCGCTCCGACGGTCCCCCGCAGGTCCGTTCCTGGGCCGACCGCGACCCGGTCGCCGCCGCCCGGCTCAACACGGCCCGCGCTGCGGTCACCGAGCTCGCCGAGAACCGCAACGTGCCGGTGGAGAACCTGCTCACCCCCGACTACATGCGTCGGCTGCTGTGGAGCCCGCCCAAGGTCAGCGACGCGGAGCTGGACGCCGCCGTGGCTGCCGAGCTGGCGGACCTGGGCGCGCGGGCGTGGCAGATCGAGCTGATGAGCCCGCTGATCTGCAACGCCATCCGGAACCCCGGGAGCCCCGAGGTCGACGTGGCGGAGATCGCCGCGGACCTGGAGGGCCCGGAGAGCTCCGACTGATCAGTTGCCGGTCGGCGTTGCCGACGGCGACCCCGAGGTAGGTGCGCTGGCGGACGGCGACGGGATCGGCGTGAAGATCGGTGCGGAGGCCGCGTCGATCGCCTTCAGCCGGTCGTCGAGCGGGTCGATCACCGCGTCGTAGAACAGGCCGTTGAGCAGCTTCGCGGTGCTCGACTCGACAGCGGGCCAGGTTTCGGCCGTGGTGAAAGACCTGATGTTGCGCACCGTGCTGACGAACAGCGAGGCGCTGAACGGCTCGAGCTCCGGCTGCAGGAAGGCTGCGGAGTTCGCGACGTCCAGGTTCACCGGGACGACGTACCCGGTCTGCGCCAGCAAGCTGCTCGAGTCGTCCGAGACGGCGTACGCGAGGAAGTCCGCGGTCTTGTTCGGGTGCTCGGACTTCGAGCTGATGCAGAGCCCCGAGCTGGTCCCGACGGTCGCCTTGGCGCCGATCTTCGGCAGCGGCATCACGTCGAAGTTCAGGCCCTGCTGGTCGCGCAGCTGCGGGGTCAGGTTGCGGAAGCCGAGCATCATCCCGAGCTGTCCTGACTTGAAGCGCTGCAGCGCAGAGCGTCGGGCCAGCTGCTTGGCGTTGTAGGTGATCTGCGGGTCGCGGACGACCTCGAGCAGCTTCTCCAGCGCGCTCTCGGTCGAACCGCTGGAGAGCGTCAGCGTCGTCGGGTCGTTCAGGTTGTCGACCAGCGACCCACCGCCGGACCAGATGAACGGCGCGATCTGCTCCAGCGACGGAGCCACGTAGACCCCGCGGGCGGTCGGCTTGGTCACCTGGTGCGCCGCTGCGGCGAACTGGTCCAGGCTCCAGCCGGTCTCGGCGCTGACCGGACGGCTGCCGGGCGGGTTGATCGTGGAGAGGTCGATGAGGTCGGTGTTGTAGTAGACGACCAGCGGCGAGACGTCCATCGGCATGCACTGCAGCGCGTTCTCGGCGCTGAAGGCCTCGAGCGAGTAGCGCTGGTAGCCGTCGCCGAAGTCGACCTCGCGCTCACCGAGGAGGTCGTCGACGCGGCGGACCGACTTGTTCGCGACCAGCTCGGGCAGGTCGGTCAGCGGGGCCAGGAAGGCGTCCGGCGGATCACCCTTGGCGATCTCCTCGGCGATCGCCGCGCGCGCGGCGGCGGCGGAGTCGTAGGGCTGCACGTTGACAACCGTGTCCGGGTGCTCGGCGGTGAAGTTGGCGGCGATCTTGGCGTACGCCGTGATGACCTGGGGCGGCCCGTAGACCGCGAAGGAGAGCAGCGTCGGTCCCGAGGGGGTGGGCGTCGGCTTGGGTTGCGCCTTCGGCTTGTCCCCGCCGCAGCCGGCGGTGAGCGCCACAGCGCCTGCGAGAACCAGCGCGACCATCCCGCGACGTGCGCCGATCACTCTCGGAACTCCCTCCTGCGCGAGGGACTGCCCCACGAGCACGTTCACGATAGCGGGACACGCCGCAGGACCCACGTCGGGCGGAGTGTGAACCGGGTCGCCCTAGGGTTGGGGCATGCCTGTCCCCCGTCCGGCGCTCCCTGCGCTGCTGGTCGCGGCGGCGATCGCACTCGCCGGCTGCACCTCCAGCTCCGACAAACCCCACGAGCCCGCCGCGGGCCAGTCGCCCGCTGCGACCACCGGAGCGGTCCAACCGACCGAGACCCCGACGACCGCCGCGCCGACGACGAGCCCGACCCCGGCGGCGCCGACCGACGGTTTCCTGCCGACGGCCCTGGTTCCGGGGCTGAACCAGGGCTGGCACTGGCAGGACGGCACCTCGGGTCTCGGCGACAAGCCGTTCGGCATCTGCGCGAAGGCGGACCTGGCCAGCATCGGCGCGGTCAAGGTCCGGCAGCGCACGTACTTCCCGCCCGACGACAGCGACGACAACGCCGCGCAGCAGGTCGCCGGCTTCGCCGACCCGAAGAGCGCTCGGCAGGCCTGGGCCGTGCTCGACGCCTGGCGCGGCCGCTGCGCCGCGACGATCGGCCCGAAGCAGTTCCCGAAGGTAGGACCCGAGAAGGCGGTCCCGGTCGCGGGAGACCTGCAGGCTCGCTGGTACCTGGTCTCCTGGGCTCCGCAGGGCGACGAGACCGGCCGGTTCGAGGCAATCGGGATGGTGCGGGACGGTGCCCTGATCACGGTCCTCCGGATCACCAACAGCGCTCAGGACTACGACTACCCGGCCGGTCGCGAGCCGATGGTCGCGATGGTGCAGCGCGCCGCGCAACGGATCTCGGCCGGCTTCGGCGGCAGCAGGCAGTGATTCGCCGCCTTCGTCCTGGTTC
>JBJMIP010000024.1:0-8696 GCA_045806825.1 Marmoricola sp. | reverse complement strand
GGTGTTGAAGCAGTGGGCGCAGGTCGAGACGACCTTCTTGACCTTGTGCTCCTTGAAGGTCTCGATGTTCTGCGCCGCCAGGCCCTGGAACACGAACTCGTTGCCGGCGCGACGGGCGGAGTCACCGGTGCAGGTCTCGCCGTTGCCGAGGACGGCGAACGAGACGCCGGCCATGTCGAGCAGCTCGGCGACGGCGCGGGTGGTCTTCTTCGCGCGGTCCTCGTACGCACCGGCGCAGCCGACCCAGAACAGCCAGTCCACCTCGGTCAGGTCCTGGACGTCCTCGCCGACGACCTTGACCGGGAAGTCCAGTCCCTGCGCCCACTCCATGCGGGCGTTGGGGTTCATGTTCCAGGGGTTGCCCTTGTTCTCCAGGCCCTTGAACAGGCCGTTGAGCTCGGCCGGGAAGTTCGCCTCGACGAGCACCTGGTAGCGACGCATGTCGACGATGTGGTCGACGTGCTCGATGTCGACCGGGCACTGGTTCACGCAGGCACCGCAGTTGGTGCACGACCAGAGCACGTCGTTGTCGATGATCGCGCCGCCCTCGGGGTGCCAGGCGTACTCACCCTCGGAGACGCCGACCAGCGGACGCTCGGCCTCGGCCAGGGTGTCCGCGTCGAGCTCGGCGCGCTTCTCCTCGCTGCCGGCCATGATGTACGGCGCCTTCGCGAACGCGTGGTCGCGGAGGTTCATGATCAGCATCTTCGGGGAGAGCGGCTTCTCGGTGTTCCAGGCGGGGCACTGGGACTGGCAGCGGCCGCACTCGGTGCAGCTGGACATGTCCAGCAGTCCCTTCCAGGAGAAGTCCTCGATGGACCCGATGCCGAGGACGGTGTCCTCGTCGAGGTCCTCGACGTCCTCCAGGGTGATCGCCTTGCCCTCGGAGATCATCGGCTTCACGGCACCCAGGGCGACCGGGCCGTCGGGGCGCTTGAACATGACGTTGATCGGGGCGATGAAGATGTGCAGGTGCTTGGAGTGCAGCACGTCGATGAGGAAGACCAGCATGATGCCGATGTGCAGCAGCAGGCCGATGCCGATCAGGGTCTTGCTGTCCGGCAGCACCTTGCCGAGCCCGTAGGAGACGAACGCCCACTTGCCGTAGCCCTCGTCCGTGCCGGCCGCCAGGACGTGCGCCTGCACGGCGCCGCGGAACAGGAACATCGTCCAGATGACGTTGAAGATCATGATCAGGACGAGGTACGCGCCGCCGAGGTGCGAACCGGCGAACCGGGACTTGCGGCCCAGCTTCGCGGGCTGGTTGCGCATCCGGATGAAGTAGAAGATGACCAGGCCGACGAGGCAGAGGACGGCGATCAGGTCCTGCAGCAAGCCGAGCGGCCCCCACGACCCGATGAACAAGAAGTGCCAGTCGGGGTTGCGCGAGAGCATCGCGCCGTACGCCTCGACGTAGACGGAGGCGAGGATCAGGAACGCGTACATCACGAACGAGTGCGCGATACCGGGGATCGACCACTTGAGCAGCTTCTTCTGGCCGAGCACCTCGACGAGCTGGCTCTTCAGGGCCTGGCTCAGCCGTCCGGTGACACCGGCGATCCGGTCCGGGGCGGGCTTGCCACTGGTGATGAGCCGGAACAGGAAGAGGACCCGCTTCAGCGCCAGCGGCAGGATCACGATGTTGAGGATCAGACCGAGGATCAGGGTCGTGGTGGTACTCACTGTCACTCCAACCTTGTAGGCCGTGCCCGGTGGCGTCGCCCGATGTTTTTTCGGGAGCAGACTACGGGTCAGCGTGCTCGGCGGTCATGCCGAGACGGTGTGACAAAGGCTACCCACCGGTAACCCGCCGTATGCCTACCGGATCGAGGTGAGCTTCCCCGCGTGGTCGAAGTTCACGGCCAGCGAGCCGGTCGTGGTGCAGTAGGAGAACCGCTCGTCGATGCGACGGTGGGGCTGGCCGACCTTCTTGATGACCGTCCACCAGTCCTGCCCGGCGTGCAGCACGCTGCGGAAGTAGGCCGCGCTGTGCTGGTAGGCCGGGGTTGAGCAGGCGTCCGACTGGGCGCCGTACGCGCGCTCCCACATCTGCAGGTAGGCCTCCGGGCCGCGGGTCATATCGGTGACGATGTCGGGGCCGGCCTGCATCTTCAGGTCCTGGATCCAGTCCGGGTACAGGCCGTAGTGGGCCACGCCGTCGGTGTTGATGTTGTAGGTCTTCAGGCCGCTCTTCTGCTGGTAGACCTTCACGCCACCCAGCCCGGTGAACGGGTAGGTGACGGGGTTCTTCGCCGCGTCCGGGCGCGGGTTGCCCTGCGCGCCGAGGCCGTTGATGTCGGCACCGAAGCCGATACCCCAGTAGATGGCGGGGTTGGCCCAGGTCAGGTGGCGCTTCCACTTGTCGACGAAGCCGTTGCTGTCGCCGGCGTACGGGGTGATGAAGCCCTTCTCGGCGTAGATCCGCGGGTAGGCGTCCGGGGTCGACCAGGAGTGGCTCGAGACCACGCCCGGGTACTTGAGCTGGTCGACCAGGTCCAGCGACTGCTTGCGGGCCTTGACGCTCATGTGGTCCGGGTCGAAGAGCATGTGCCGCCTGACCATGCCCTTGATCGTGTCCGCGCCCAGCTGGGTCAGGCCGAGGGTGTTGCAGTGGTGCTTGGCCGGGTAGAGCGGGATCGCCGGGATCAGGTCGAGGATGTTGGTCGGGATGACCTTGAGGACCGCACCGAACAACGCGTCCTGCGACGGGATCGGCGCCGAGTTGTCCTGGTCCTTGTCGTGCACCTCGGGGTCGTTCGGGTCGCAGGTGGTCATGTGCCACGGCGAACCGGTCTCCAGGGTGTTGGCGGCGTTCACCAGGTAGCCCGTGGTGCCCTCGTCGCCGGCGACACCGGCGAGCGCGTTGTCGAACTTGTTGACCAGCTCCATCTGGGTGACGCCCATCGCGCGGACGTCGGTGAGCTGCTTCTCGATCGAGGCCGCCGTGCAGGTCGGCTGTCCCAGGTGGGTGTGGCACCCGAAGAGCACCGAGGTCTCGATGCCCATGACGACGGCCATCTTGCCGGCGTTGATGACCCGGCGTGCCTGCTCGGGATCGGTGACGATCCGGTACCAGCCCTTGCCGGGGCCGCCGTGCTGGGCGTCGATGTACTCCGACATCAGGTGCATGTCGTGCGCCTGCAGCCGGATCGAGGTCATGTCGTCGCACGAGTTGCGCTTGAGCGGGTAGATCATGCAGAGCTGGTTGTTCTCGACCAGCAGGTTGACCAGCACCCGCTGTCCGGCGCGCCAGCTGCGCTCCATCCACTTGTAGTACGTGCCTTCCTGGGTCAGCGCGTCCGGCGCCGGCCAGTCCTTGAACGTCGGCCAGCCGACCGGGTCGGCACCGGGCTTGCCGGACAGGAAGCCGCCGACCGCACCGCTTCCGGCCGCGTTGGCGCCGGTGCAGCCCTGCAGCGCGACCGTGACGCCCCAGGGGGACCAAGGACGGCCGCAGTGCAGGTCGCCGCCGAGGAACTCGAAGGCCATCCCGTGGGTGTGCGCGTCGATGTAGCCGCGGGTCTCCTGGAAGCTGGTCACGCCAGCGGTCGGGTCACCGACGACGTTCGTGCTGATCTCCGGGAACGGCGTGCACCCGGTACGGCGGACCGGGGTCAGCAGGGAGCTGCCGGTCAACGTCGGGGCGAAGCCCGCGCCGCCACCCGAGGTCGCGGCCAGGAAGCCCGATCCGGGCAGCTGCATCCGGAAGGCCTTGGCGCTGACCTGGGACACCGTCCAGTTCACCGTCGGACCCGGTTCGGTGGTGGTGAAGCTCGCGGTGCCCTTGCCGCCCAGGAACGTCTTCGCCTTGGTCATCACCAGGTAGTGACCCAGCGAGCTCGGCTTGAAGTACAGCGGCGTGGCTGCGCTCAACGTGGCGCCCTTGAAGCCGCTGGCGGTCAGCCACTTGCCGGTCGCGGTCGACTTCAAGCCGTAGCAGGCGTTGAACAGGTTGTAGCGGTTGGTGGGGATGCTCGGCTGGGCCGGGTCGACGGCGACGTGGGTCAGCGGGGCCGGCGTCTCGGCGCGCTGGACGGCCGCGGCGCGCAGGTTGCGGCTCGCCTGGGTCGGCGTGGTCGGGTCGGCGGAGTCGGCGTCGGTGGTCGGCGCGGAACGCGACACCGAGTTCTTGGTCTTGGGGTCGTTGTCGTTGTGCGGCGGCGCACCCGGGTCGTGCGCGTGGGTGCCGTCGGCGTTGTAGACCGTGGTGTCGGTGGTCTTCTTGGTGGTGTTGGCCGCGGTGGCGGCGTACGCCTTCTTGAGCTCGTCGGCGGAGCCGGAGCCGCCGCCCTTGTTGATGGCGATGGTCGCCGCGACGACCACGATCGAGACCCACACCACGAGGGCGAGCCGAAGGTTTCCGCGCATGACGACCTGTTCCTGTTTTTCGCACCGGTGAGTTCCTCAACTCAACGAGCAGCGGCCAACCAGGGTCACGCGCTGACGAGAACAGGTTCTGGTTCGGGTCTTACCTAGCGGTCGGCGCGCGGAACGATCCGCCTGGCCACGCTCAGCGGCGCGGCCAGCAGGTTCACCAGGGGCTCGACCTTGTCGACGATGGCGTCGAGCCGCAGCGCGACGGTGTTCAGCTGGTCGGCGGCGTCGGAGAAGCGGTCCAGGGAGTCGTTGAACCGGTCGAGCGCGGCGTTGAAGTCGTTCAGGGCGACGCCGAGCGCCACGGTCGTCGTCCCGATGCCCTCGAGGGTCTCGTCGACCGTCAGCAGGGTCCGGGCGCGGGTACGCAGCTTGCGCCGGGACTGGTCGGCGGGTTCCTGAGGCGGTTGCGCAGCAACCGTCTCGAAGGGCTCCTCGGGCGTCTCCATGGGCGGGAGTCTGCCCGATCAGTGCCCGCCGACGCGACGGGTCAGGGTTGCTGCCGTCGCCTTGACCGCTTCGGCGACCGCTGCGGTGTCGACCGGGCCGGCATCGGCGAAGGTGACCGCGACGCCGGCCAACGGCAGTCCGTTGTGGTCGAGGACCGGCGCGGCGATCGAGGCGAAGCCGGTGGTGATCTCGCCGTTCTCGACGGCGTGGCCGCGCAGCCGGGCCTCGGTGAGGATCCCGCGGAGCGCACTGAGCGACTGCGGCCCGACGCCGGTGCGCTCGACGAAGGAGTCCTTGTCCGGGTAGAGCGCCCGGACCTGCGGCTGCGGAAGGGCGGCCAGGATCGCGCGGCCGCTCGCGGTCAGGTGGGCGGGAAGGCGCACGCCGACGTCGGTGACCAGCGACGGCTTCCCGTGGGCCCGTTCCTCGATCACGTAGAGGACGTCGCGCCCGTGCAGGACCGCGAGGTGCGCGGACTCGCCGACCTTGTCCGCGAGGGCGGCCAGCGGGCGACGGGCCAGCCGTTGGAGGGGCGCCTGCCGGGAGTAGCCGCTGCCGACCTCGAACGCGGCCACGCCGAGGCCGTAGCGGCGCTCGTCGACGAGGTGGGTGACGAAGCCTTCCTCGGCCATAGCCGCCATCAGGTGGTACGCCGTGGACCGGGGCAGCCCGCAGGCGCGCATGATCCGGTCCAGTGGCACCGGGTCGGGCTGGCTGGCCAGGAACTTCAGCACGCGCATCGCCTTGGTGGCGGCAGGGACCTGGCTCATGGGGAGAGGCTATTCGGTCCGCTCGGAGTGCCACGGTGGTTCGAGCGCGCCAGGCGTTGCGGCGGTTGAGGTGCGAGCGCGCCGGTGGTTGCGGTGGTTGAGGTGCGAGCGCGCCGGTGGTTGCGGTGGTTGAGGTGCGAGCGCGCTAGCGCGAGCCTCGAAACCCGGTGACGTAGAAGCGGGGGTGCCCCCTGCCATGCTCGGCGGATGGAGGACTTCAGCTTCACCGCCGAGCTGTGGCAGTGGGAGGCGCAGACGACCTCGTCCTGGTTCTTCGTCACGCTCCCGAAGGAGCTGGCGGACGACCTGCGGATGGAGGCTGGTCCGCCGCGCGGGTTCGGCAGCATCCGGGTCGAGGTCGTGATCGGGTCCTCGGTCTGGAGGACCTCGGTGTTCCCGTCAGCCGACACCGGCTCGTTCGTGCTGCCGGTGAAGAAGCCGGTCCGCGTCAAGGAACGGATCGAGGAGGGCGACACGGTCGAGGTGTCCGTGCGTCCGGTCGACGACTGAGCCCTCAGGCGCAGCCCGGGCGCTGCCGGCTGGTCGGTCGGAAGTCGAGCACCAGCCCGTCGGGGAGGTCTGGGCTCCGGAACACCGCACTCTCGACCGATCGGCGCACCAGGGTGCCGCGCAGGTTCTGACCGTCCGGGCCGACGCGCAGCTGCTTCAGGATCCGGTCGATCGGGACCCCCGACCCGGACAGGCCGAGCTCCGGATCCGCGCGCCACGCGGGTTCCCACGAGCGTCCGTCGATGGTGATCTGCGTCGCGAGGTCGCAGTGCAGCGAGAACGTGTAGTGGCCGCTCGAGCCGACCGGGAGTCGCTCTCGCGCGTTGGTCGACACGGTGATCTTGCTCGGGCGAGCCGAGTCCAGCATCCGCTGCACCTCGGCCCGGTCCGACCCCGACGCGTAGACGGCGAACGGACCGGCGTAGACGTAGCCGGCGAAGACCGGCTGACCGTTCTCGATGGTGCGGCTCACTCCCGGACCTTGAAACGGGTCGAACAGGGCCGAGCCGTAGAAGGAGAGACCTTCGGTGAACTCGCACGGTTTTGCCCTGGGCCCCGCCCAGCGTTCGTACTGGAACTCGCAGTCGCTCAGATCGCGGCGTTCCCAGTCGGCGGGGATGTCCACCCGGACGTCCTGGTACTCGATGGTCTTCCAGCCGCGAACGGAACCGTCGACCACCGCTGCGTGCGGATCTCCCGATGACGAGGGCCAGAAGTAGTAGGCGGCGAGAGCGGCGACCAGTGCACCGACCAGTGCGAACGCCCATCCTTGCTTTCTCGTGGCCACGTTGGTCATGGTCCTCCGACGCAGCCGAGATCGCGCAGGTTTCCGCCGTGCGGAGCTAGCTCAGCTCGCGCTCGTCCCGGGGCACCAGGGCATAGCCGATGACGGGGAAGAGCGCGCACAACGCGAACGACGTCGGGTGGCCCCACTGATCGATGACGACGCCGGCGACCGGCCCGGTCACGGCCGCGGTCAGGTACTGCGCGGTGTTCTGCACGCCCAGGGCGCGGCCGGACCAGTACGGCCCGGCCCGCTCGGCGACGGCGGTGAACGCGAGCCCGTTGTCGGCGACGGTGACGGCGGTCGCCAGCACCATCAGCACCACGGCCACCGACCAGTCCAGGCCGGCGGTCAGGCCGAGCAGCGCCATCGTCCCTGCTGCGGCGACGGTGACCCAGCGCAGCACCCGCGTCCGGCTGCCGACACGGTCCGAGATGGCGCCGACCAGGATCCGGGACCCGGCTCCGAAGATCTGGGCCACCGCGACCATCGCGCCGGCGGCACCCGCCGACCAACCGCGGTCGTCGATCAGCCAGACCAGGGCGAACGTCCACACCATGAACTGCGGGACGACCAGCAGGACCGAGACGCCGTGGATCCGCGTCAGGAAGGTGTCCTCGCGGTAGGGGTTCGGAGTGGTGCCGTCCTTCTGCGGTGGCCGCGGCGGGTCGAGGATGACCAGCGCCACCGCCACCGCTGCCAGGGCTGCGGCCGCCACCGGTACGACGAGGGCGGTGCTGATCCCGTGCTGGTCCGCGAGGACGGCGATCGTGATCGCAGCGATGCCGACGCCGATTGGTTGCGCGGTCTGACGGATGCCCATCGCGAGACCCCGCTGGCGCGGCGGGAACCAGCCGACCACGACGCGGCCGCTGGCCGAGCCGGTGCTGGCGGCAGCAGCGCCGCCGAAGAAGAGCGCGATGCCGAGGGCCACGGTGTTGTGCACCTGGGTGCTCACCACGCCGGCCACGAACGTCGCGGTGAGACCGGTCAGCAGCGCGCGCCGCTCGCCGAAGCGATCGACGAACCAGCCCCAGGCCACCAGGGTGGTCATCACACCGAACATCGAGGCGCCTGCGACCAGTGCCGCCACCGGCAGGGACAGCCCGCGTTGCTCGTGCAGAGCCGGGATCAGGAACGCCGGACCGTGGATGGTCACGGCGGCAGCAGCCTGCGCGGCGGTGCTCACTGCGAGCATCAACCACGGCCGCGGGCGCTGCGGATTCACGCTTGAGACGCTACGCTGTTTCATTATTCAAGACAAATTGTTTCGAATGGCGAGACGATTCGAGTCTCGCTTCTGAGACACGCCCAGTCGCCGGGGTCTGGTTCCGAGGCAGCTGCCGGGCGTTGGATGGTGGGCATGAGCTCCCTTCCCCCGGTCGCCGTCGGCACTGGTCCGGTCTCGTTCGACGACGTCCTCGCTGTCGCCCGGGACGGCGCCGGCGTCGAGCTGACCGCCGAGGCGATCGTCGCGATCGAACGAGCCCGGTCCGTGGTCGACCGGCTGGCCGAGGAGCCCACCCCGGCGTACGGGATCTCGACGGGGTTCGGTGCGCTGGCCACCCGGCACATCCCGACCGAGATGCGGGTGCAGCTGCAGAAGTCCCTGGTCCGCTCGCACGCCGCCGGGTCCGGCCCGGAGGTCGAGCGCGAGGTCGTCCGCGCGCTGATGCTGCTGCGGCTCTCCACGCTGGCCACCGGGCACACCGGCATCCGGACCGAGACCGCGCAGCTGATCGCGTCGCTGCTCTCGCACGGGATCACCCCGGTCGTCCACGAGTACGGCTCGCTCGGCTGTTCCGGGG
>JBJMIP010000023.1:0-10877 GCA_045806825.1 Marmoricola sp. | reverse complement strand
GGCCGGTCCGCTGATGATCAGGGGCGTCCGCGCCTCGTCGATCAGGATGGAGTCGACCTCGTCGACGACGGCGTAGTGGTGACCTCGCTGGACGAGGTCGTCCAGCGACCAGGCCATGTTGTCGCGCAGGTAGTCGAAGCCGAACTCGTTGTTCGTGCCGTAGGTGATGTCGCAGGCGTACTGCTCCCGGCGCACGTCGGGCCGCTGTCCGGAGACAATCGTGCCGACCGACAGCCCCAGGAAGCGGTGCACCCGGCCCATCCACTCCGCGTCGCGGCTGGCCAGGTAGTCGTTGGTGGTGACGATGTGCACGCCTTCGCCGGTCAGCCCGTTGAGGTAGGCCGCGAGCACGCCGGTCAGGGTCTTGCCCTCACCGGTCTTCATCTCGGCGATGTTGCCCAGGTGCAGCGCCGCGCCGCCCATGATCTGCACGCGGTAGTGCCGCTGGCCCAGCGTGCGGGTGGCCGCCTCGCGGACCACCGCGAACGCCTCCGGCAGCAGTTCGTCGAGGCTCTGCCCGTCGGCGTAGCGCCCCTTGAACTCCTCGGTCATGCCGCGGAGCTCCTCGTCGCTCATCGCGACGAAGTCGTCCTCGATCGCGTTGATCGCCTTCGCGATGGTCTCCAGCTGGCGGAGGATCTTCCCCTCGCCGATGCGGAGGATCTTGTCGATGATGGCAGGCACGTTCGTCTGGCTCCCGTTGGGTGGGTCGTTCGCAGATGTTGCGACTGCCCACTGTACCGAGCCGCGCGTGAACCGGTGACGTCGCCAGGGAGGACGGTCGGCGCCCGCCAGATTTCATGTGAATAACCGTTGACATCAAATATAAATTGATGTCAACTATGACTGACATGAAAATGACACGCACCTACAACCAGACCGCCCGGGCGCGGGCTGCCGAGGAGACCGGGCTCCGGATCATCCGGTCCGCCTTCGAGCTGCAGACCGAACGGCTCACCACCGAGATCTCGCTCGAGGACGTCGCGATCCGCGCCGGGGTCAGCGTCCAGACCGTGCTGCGCCGCTTCGGCAGCAAGGCCGAGCTGTTCCAGGCCAGCCTCGAGCTGATCAACTCGGACATCGCCGAGGAGCGCCGGGCCCCCTCGGGCGACGTGCCCGGGGCGGTCCGGGTTCTGGTCGACCACTACGAGAAGCACGGCGACTTCGCCCTCCTGATGCTGGCCCAGGAGGGTTCGTACGACCACGTGCGCCAGATGAGCGAGATGGGCAAGAAGATGCACCGGAACTGGGTCGCCGAGGTCTTCGGCCCCTTCCTCCCTACCGGTGCCGAGCCTCACGACGCGGCGATCGACCTGCTGGTGATCGCGACCGACGTCTACACCTGGAAGCTGATGCGCCGCGACCGCGGCCTGTCGCGCGACCGGACCGAGCAACGCATCAACTCCCTGGTGACCGCGGTTCTCGCGGGCATCACCTCAGCAAAGGAACACTGAGATGACCGAGATCCTGATCGCCACCTGGGACGGCGGCGGAAACGTCCCGCCCGGACTGCTCATCGGCCGCGAGCTCGCCCGCCGCGGCCACGGCGTCCGGGTGATCGGCAACGAGCCGCAGCGCGCCGAGGTCACCGCAGCCGGCCTGCAGTTCACGCCCTACCCGACCGCCGACCCGTTCACGGGAACAGAGAAGAACTCTGTGCCACGCATGGCCGCGCTGTTCTCGGACAGGACGATCGGAGCCGACGTGGTCGCCGAGGCCCGTCGGGTCCCGACCGATGTGGTGCTCGTCGACTGCATGCTCACCGGCGCGGTGCGGGCGTGCGACGCAGCCGGTTTGCCCTACGTCACCTTCGAGCACCTCTTCGACGCGTTCCTGCGCGGCCCGTGGTTGAAGGGCCCGATGGGCATGTTCTCCCGGTTGAGCGGACGACGACCGGTGCGGTCCTGGGGCAGGGCCAGGCGCGCTCTGGTGGTCAGCCTGCCCGAGCTCGACCCGGCGTCGGGCCACAAGCACCCGGACAACCTCGTCTGGACCGGACCCGTGCTCGACGTACCCGCTGCGCACGATCTGGACGGACACCCGCCGGCCGTGCTTGTCAGCCTGAGCACCTTCAACTTCCCCGGTATGGCGCAGTGCCTGCAGAACATCCTCGACGCCACCGCCGAGCTGGATGCCAGGGTGATCGTGACGACCGGTCCGGTCGTGGACCCGGCCTCGTTGCGCACGGCGCCGAACCACGAGGTGCACCGGTTCGTGCCGCACGACGAGTTGATGCCCCAGGTCTCGCTGGTCGTGGGCCACGGCGGGCACGCCACCACGGTGCGCGCCCTGGCGCACGACCTCCCCCTGGTGGTGATGCCCATGCACCCGATGCTCGACCAGCCCATGGTCGGCCGGAGTGTCGAAAAGGCCGGGGCAGGCGTCGTGGTCGCCAAGAAGGCCACACCGGCGGAACTCGCGCCGGTGATCGCACGGTTGCTCGCCGACGGCCCCCACCGCGCGGCCGCGGCACGGCTGGGCGCCGCGATCCGCGGCGCCCGGGGTACCGAGACCGCCGCGGACCAGGTCCTCGCCGCGGTGGCGAACGGGGTGCGCAGCAGCTAGGCGCTGCCGCCCTCCTCGGCCTCGCGGCGCTTCTTCTCCTCCGCGGCCTTGCGCCGCTGCTCCTCGGCCCTCTCCCGGATCTTGCGCAGGAACTCCTCGTCGGACTCCGGCGACTGGCCGGCGGCCCGGCCAGGACGGTCGTACTCGGGGTAGGCCGGCGCGGAGCGCTCGTACGCCGAGGGGCGGCGCGGCCCGGACTCGGGTCGGCCCGCCGCCAACCAGGCGATCGAGCCGACCAGCGGGAAGAACAGGATCAGCAGGAACCAGGCGATCTTCGGCAGGTTCCGGATCCTGCTCTCGTCGCTGGTGATCACGTCGATCAGGCAGTAGATGTCGAGCGCGAGAAGCAGGAGGCCGAACCCTCCCTCGAAACGGATCATGCCGCGGATCGTACGGCGGATCGCAGCGCAGCACTGAGATCTCCACGACCTGCCACCGTTATCGCGTCCAGCCCCAGCCAGCCGGCCAGCTCGGCCAGCTCGGCGGCCAGCTCCTCCGCGGTCCCCGGTGGAGCGTGCTCCTCCGCGTAGGCGGCCTTGACCGCGAGCACGCCGGCCCTGCGGTCGGCCTTGAGATCCACCCGGGCCACGATCCGGTCGCCGAGCAGGAACGGCAGCACGTAGTAGCCGTACTCGCGCAGGTGCTCGGGCACGTAGATCTCGATCCGGTACCGGAACCCGAAGAGCTGCTCGGTCCGGGTGCGCTCCCAGACCAGCGGGTCGAAAGGGCTCAGCAGCGCCCGGGCGTGCACCCGCCGGGGAAGCCGTGCCTGGGCGTGCAGGTAGCCGGGCCGGCTCCAGCCCTCGACGTGCACCGGCACCAGCTCGCCCTCCTCGACGAGAGCCGCCACCGCGGGCTTCGACTCGGCCGGTCTCATCCGGTAGTAGTCGCGCAGGTCCTGCTCGGTGCCGACACCGTGGCTGATCGCCGCGCGTCGGACCAGCTCGCGGTGCGCCTCCTGGGGCGCCGGGGTCGGTCGGGCGAGAACCCGGTCGGGCAGCACCCGTTCGGGGAGGTCGTAGAGCACCTCGAACTGGCTGTTTCGCCCGGCGATGGCCAGGTCGCCGACCACGAACATGAAGTCGAGCGCCTTGCGCGCGGCTGACCAGTTCCAGCCCCAGTGCTTCTTCTCCCGCGGCGCTGCCCCGTTCGAGAGCAGCTCGTCGAGCTCGCGGGCGGTGCTGGCACCACGGTCGGCGATCTCGGCCAGGAGCAGCGCGACCAGCTCGTCGGTCACTCCGTCCTTCCACCACTTCCCGCGCTCGGGCCGGTACTGCTCCATCCGGTGCTGCATCTCCGGCCAGAGCTCGACCGGCATCAGCGCCTGGACGTGCGCCCAGTACTCCACCAGCCGGCGTTGCTGCCGACCGGTCGAGGCGCGCCGCAGCAGCTCGGTGTCGTAGGCGCCCATCCGGCTGAACAGCGGCATGAAGTGCGCCCGCTGGAGCACGTTGACCGAGTCGACCTGGAGCACGCCGGTGCGGCGTACGGTGCGGGCCAGGGTGGCCAGGGTCGGCACCGCGTGCGGCTTGTCCAGGAATCCCTGGGCCGCGAGCGTGATCCGGCGCGCCTGGGCGCTGGACAGGGTCTGCATGCGCGCCAGGCTAGTGGCGGACGCGGACAGTTACGGGATGTCGAGGAGCTTCTCGCGGACGGCGTACATGACCGCCTCCATCCGCGAGTGCAGCTGCAGCTTGTCCAGGATGTTGCGGACGTGGTTCTTGACGGTGTTCTCGCTGATGAACAGCTGCTTGGCGACCTCGCGGTTGTTCATCCCCTTGGCCACCAGCCGGAGCACCTCGAGCTCGCGGTCGGTCAGCCGCGGCGCGTTGCCCGGCTCACGGTCCGCCCGGGAGATCTCCTTGAACTCGTCGATCAGCTTCGCCGCCATCGACGGGCTGATCAGCGACTGCCCCTCGGCGACCACCCGGACCGCCTGGGCCACCTCGTCGATCGAGGAGTCCTTGAGCAGGTAACCCGACGCGCCGTTCTTGACGGCCTCGTAGAGGTCGCCCTCCTCGTCGCTGACGGTCAGCATGATGATCCGGGCCGACGGCGCCTGCTCCTTGATCTTGATGCACGCCTCGAGACCGCTGCGCTTGGGCATGCGTACGTCGAGCAGCACGATGTCCGGGGTCGTCTCGACCACGAGCTCGACGGCGCTGATGCCGTCACCGGCCTCGCCGACCACCTCGATATCGGGCTCGACCCCGAGCAGCATCGTCAGTCCCCTCCGGAACAGCTCCTGGTCGTCGACCACAACGACCCGAACCGGCTCCGAGGCCCCCATCAGTTCTGGCACAGATGCATCATCCCAGATCTACCCAGATGTGCACCCAGATCTGCCGAACGGACTATGCCGGGGTCACGACAGGTCTAGAGAGATGACCCCGTAGTCGTAGCCCCTTCGGCGGTAGACCACCGAGGGACGCTCGCTCTCCTTGTCGACGAACAGGTAGAAGTCGTGGCCGACCAGCTCCATCTCGTACAGCGCCTGCTCGAGCGTGATCGGGGTGGCCGAGTGGGTCTTCTCGCGCACCACCAGGGGTCCGTCGCCGTCGACGGTGACCGGTCCGACCTCGCGCTCGACGAGCTCGTCCTCGGGGGCCGCACCGTTGACACCGGTCCCGGCCCGGGCCATCGCCTGGTGCACCGACTCCGGGGCGTGCTGGCCGCGGTGAACCTTGCGCCGGTCGGCGGCGCGTCGCATCTGCGCTGACATCTTGTCCAGGGCGAGGTCGAGCGCGGCCATCTTGTCCTCCGCCGCTGCCTCGGCCCGCAGGACCGGGCCCTTCGACTTCGCGGTGAGCTCGACGCGCACCTGGCGCTCGGGCTGACGGGCGTTCCGCTCCCGCTCGAGGAGAACCTCGACCCGGATGATCCGGTGGTCGTGCTTCTCGAGACGGACGAGCTTGTCCTCGACGTGCTCGCGGAACCGCTCCGAGATCTCGCAGTGCCGACTACTGACCACAACGTCCATACAGACCTCCCGTTGTCTGGGGCGGCTCAACCCGCCCCTCGAATGACTTACCTGGGGGCAGAAGAGGAGCCCGCCCGGCCGACCTGGTCTTCTACCCCACACCCGCCTGCTGAGGCGTTCGCAGCTTCTGCCACTACTGGCCTTCTCCACCGCGTCCCCGTATCTGACGAGGGGCGGCAGGCAGGACTTACGACTAAGCCGCACCGTGATCGGCGTTGCGTCAGATTGCTCTGTGCACTCGCCTTACGTGGGCCGTTTCGCCTGCGACTGGCATCGGCTTGCCGGGCTGTGCCGGGCCGAGGACAACCCCGGACCAGCACTTGCCTGACGCAACCACGGACCCGGACGGACTCCATGTACAGACGTTAGCCGCCGGGTTACGAAAGCGGTAGCCGCTTGCGCGTCGCGGCCACCGTGACGGCCAGGGCAGCGGGCAGCCCGACCGCCGTCAGCGCCCGCTGCGCCTCGGCCAGGGTGGCGCCCGTGGTGAGCACGTCGTCGCAGAGGACCGGCAGCACCGGTCCCCCGCTGCGGGCGAGCAGACGCAGCTGCCGGCCGCTCACCGCGAGCCGGCCGTCCAGGTTCGCGGCCCGTTGCCGGGCGTCCAGACCAGCCTGGTCGGCGACCTTCCGGGCCACCCGCAGCAGCGGGGCCGCGAACGTCGGCCCCCGCGCGGCCCGGGCGGCGGCGATGACCATCCGACGGACCGGGTCGTGCCCGCGGGCGCGGGTGGCCGACCGGGAGGACGGCACCGGCACCAGCAGCGGCCGGGTCCCGGCAGGCGCGCCGAGGTCGGCCAGCGCGTCCGCGAGGACCGCAGCCAGCACCACGCCCAGCGGCACGGCCAGCCCGAAAGCACGGTGCTCCTTGTGCGCCAGCACCAGCCGGCGCAGCAGGTCGGCGTACTCGCCGGCGGTGAAGACCGGGGGCAGGCCTGCCGGGGCCGGTTCCGGGACCGACGGTCGCCCGGCCATCGGCAGGTCCTCGCGGCAGTCCGCGCACAGCACCCGGCCGCCGACCCCGCAGCCGGCGCACCGCCCGCCCAGCAGCAGGTCGCAGAAGGCGTCGCGCATCAGGACAGGCTCGCTGCTGACGACCGGGCTCGCCACCGGTCGTCACACACCTGTGCAGAACTACTGCGGGTAGGCGGCAGCGAGGAACTTCGTGGCCGAGGGCACCCACTGACCGGCATCGGTCAGCTCCAGCAGCTTGCGGTCGGCGGTGACCACCCGCAGCGGGTCGTTCGGGTCGGGACTGCCGACCAGACCGACGAGCGAGCCCGGCACCAGGTCGGGCCCGGCCGTCGGCAGACCCGGCGACCCGTCGAGCTCGACCGAGATGACCTGGCCGGAGCCCGAAGCGGGCTGCACGAGTACCGCCACCGTGGTGGCGGAGTCCTGGACCACGTCCGTGGCGGGGCCGAGGTCGGCGCCGGGCACGGTCACCCTGCTGGTGCCCGTGACCCGGAGCACGCCGCCGACGTCGGTGCGGACGACCTGACCGACGAGCACGGTGGGGGCGGTACCGGTGGCCAACGTGGCCACGAACCGGGCCCCGTCACGGGTCAGCGTGAACGCCGAGATCGGGCGCCCGCTCACACCGGGGACGCGCAGGACGCGGTCGCGGCCGCCGCTGACCACGTGGACCACGGCACCCTTGCGGGTCCGGTCCACCGTCCAGAGCCGGCCGAACCGGTCGAAGGAGGGACGCAGCAGGTTGCTGCCCGTCACCGGGGTCTGCACCCGCGTCGGCGTGGTGGCGCCCTCGTCGGCCGCGAGGTAGAGACGCTTGCCGTTCCCGGCGACCGCGGCGACCTTGTGCCGCTCCACGTCGAGGGCGACCGAGCGCAGGGCGAAGCCCGGCACGCCCAACGGGCCGCCGATCGGTCCGACGGTGCCGTCGGCGTCGCGCACGACCTGGCGACCGACGATGCCGACGACGTCGTGCGACGTCGCGATCACCGGGTCCAGGTCGGAGCCCGAGTTCACGCTGGCGTCAGTCTGCCCGTCGGCCAGCGTCAGCGGCGAACCGTCCACGGTGAGCCGCAACCGGGTGATGCCGGGGACCTGGCGCAAGGTGCGGGACAGCTGCGCCACCACCCGGGTCAGCTCCACCGAGGACATCCGCAGGCTGCGCGGGCCGAGCGGGACCTCGGCCAGGCCGGAGTCGTCGACGACCACGGCGAGGTCGAGCAGCGTGCGCGGCGGGAAGGCCGTGGTGGCGACGTCGGAGAGGGCGGACCCGGGGCCGGCCAGCAGCCCGCGGACCAGGTTGGTGGCGGTCTGCTCCCCGCGCGGCACGTAGACCCGGCGCGGGACCAGCACGGTGCCGGTGCTGTCGTAGAAGTACAGCGTGAACGGCAGGAACAGGCTCGGGAAGTACGACGCGGGCACCGCGAGCTCGTTCGGCGGGTTCTCGATCCGCCACTCGCCGTCGTCCTGGACCAGGCGGAACTCGACCGAGATGCTGCCGCCGGTCCCCTGCACCCACCCGCCCGCGGGGTCGAGCCGGTGCGCGTCGTTGAAGCGGGCGATCACGCTGTCGTTGGTCGGCTCGACCGTGGAGGCGTTGTAGACGACGGTGCCCTGGACCGGCTTCCAGGTGGTCCGTGCCCGCTCGGAGAGGAACTGGCGCGCGACCGCGGTGCTCGGCGGGTTGGCCTGCATCGCGAGCAGGAACCCGCGGACGACACCGGCCCGGTCGTCGCCCTTGGTCGGGCCGGGAGGAGCGAAGTACGGCGCCTGGCCCGCGGCACCGGGGTCGGTGTCCGGGCGGGTGTGCACCTGCCCGCTGGTCGGCAGCGTGCTGCAGCCGGCGACCAGCAGGGCGCCCGCGAGCAGGGCGGTCACGGTGCCGCGGAGCCGGCTGAGGCGGAACCTACGGGTGGGCTCAGGCATCGGGCACCTCGGCGTCCTCGGGGATCAGCGGCAGCGGGCTGTGGCCCAGGGGGTCACCGGCACGGCGGGGCACCGTCACCCTGAACTGGGCGCCGACGTCCGGCGCACCCCAGACCTGCAGCCAGCCGCCGTGCAGCTGGGCGTCCTCCAACGAGATCGCCAGGCCGAGCCCGGTCCCCCCGGTGGTGCGGGCGCGGGCCGGGTCCGCGCGCCAGAACCGGTTGAAGACCATCTGCAGCTGGCCGGGCGCCAGGCCGATGCCGTAGTCGCGGACCGTGATCGCCGCCGCGTGGGTGTCCCCCTTGACGGTGACCACCACCCGGGCGTCCCCGCGCAGGTTGGCGTGGTCGATCGCGTTCGCGACCAAGTTGCGCAGCACCCGCTCGATCCGGCGCTCGTCGACCTCGGCGATGCACGGGTCGGGGGCGACGAGCTGGAGCTCGACGCCACGACCTCGGGCCACCGGGTCGGACTGGTCGACCACCCGGTGGGCGAGGTCGACCAGGTTCACCTCGGCGAGTGCGAGCCCGGCCGCTCCGGCGTCGAAGCGGCTGATCTCGAGCAGGTCGGCGAGCAGGTTCTCGAACCGGTCCAGCTCCTTCTGGAGCAGCTCGGCGGCCCGCGCGGTGACCGGGTCGAAGCCCGCCCGGGAGTCGTGCAGCACGTCGCCGGCCATCCTGACCGTGGTCAGCGGCGTGCGGAGCTCGTGGGAGACGTCGGAGACGAACTGGCGCTGGACCCGGGAGAGCTCGACGAGCTGGCGGATCTGCTGCTGGAGCGCGTCGGCCATCTGGTTGAACGAGATGCCCAGGCGGGCGATGTCGTCCTCGCCGTGCACGTGCATCCGCTCCTCGAGCCGACCCGAGGCGATCCGCTCGGCGACCCGACGGGCCAGCCGGACCGGTGTGATCACCTGGCGCGTGACCAGGAAGACGACACCGGCGATGAGTAGCAGCAGCAGCGCGCCGGAGGTCAGCAGCGCGCTCCGGACCAGGTTCAGCGTGCGTTGCTCCTCGCGCATGTCGAAGAGGTAGTACAGCGTGTAGGTGCCACCGTCGGACGGCAGCACCACCCGAGAACCGACCGCGACCGCCGGTGTCCCCTGCCCCGGGTTCTGCGAAAGCGTGCGCAGCCGGGTGTAGGTCCACGCGCTGGTGTTCGAGCGCTCGACCACCCGCTGCAGCTTGACCGGCACGCTCTCCGAGGAGATCCCCGGGGTGGTCCGGATCCCGGTGGCCGGGGACGGGTCCGCCGAGGAGCCGACCGGGCCGAGCACGACCACGTCGAATCCGCGCTCCTCGCCCCGCGAGACCAGGCTCTCGACGAGCTGGCGCAGCTGCGTCGAGGGGTCGAAGTCGCTGCTGCCGGCCGAGCCGAGCTTCTCCCGTGCGGTCGCGGTCTCGCTGGCCGCCTCGGCGACCGCGGTGCTCACCCGCGAGCGGACCAGGCCGTCGGTGATCTGCTGCATCAGCAGCAGCCCGACCGACCCGGCGACCAGGGCCCCGAGCAGCACGATCGCGACGACGACCCGGGTCCGGATCGAGCGTCGCCAGAAGGTGAAGGCGCCCGCGAGCGCGCGGCGCAGGTCAGCCGGCGTTGACGGGGCCATCGTGGTCACCGTCGGTCGTCGAGCTGCCGGCCTTGTAGCCGACGCCGCGGACCGTGACCACGATCGCGGGGTTCTCCGGGTCGTGCTCGATCTTCGCTCGCAGCCGCTGGACGTGCACGTTCACCAGGCGGGTGTCGGCAGCGTGCCGGTAGCCCCAGACCTGTTCGAGCAGCATCTCCCGAGTGAACACCTGCCACGGCTTGCGCGCCAGGCAGACCAGCAGGTCGAACTCCAGCGGCGTCAGCGCGATCGGCTCGTGCCCGCGGGTGACGCTGTGCCCGGCGACGTCGACGTGCAGGTCGCCGACGCGGATGAGCTCGGGCGCCGGGACCTCGAAGTGGCGCATCCGAGCGCGGATCCGGGCGATGAGCTCCTTGGGTTTGAACGGCTTGGCGACGTAGTCGTCCGCGCCGGACTCCAGCCCGACCACCACGTCGACGGTGTCGCTCTTGGCGGTCAGCATCACGATCGGCACCCCGGCGATGGGACCCGGCGTGGCCCGGATCTGGCGGCACACCTCGATCCCATCGGTGCCGGGGAGCATCAGGTCCAGCAGGACCAGGTCAGGCTTGTACTCGACGAAGGCGGCGTGAGCCTCGTCCCCTCGGCCCACGATGCGGCTCTGGAAACCCTCGTTGTGCAGCACGAGCGTCAACATCTCGGCGAGCGCGGCATCGTCGTCGACGACGAGGATGCGCGCCTTGCCGACCTGGTCCTGCTGGGTCACTGCGTCAGGTCTCTTCGGCCGCTTCAGTACCGGTAGAGGTCCGACTTGAACGGACCCTCGACCGGGACGCCCAGGTAGTCGGCCTGGGCCTGGGTCAGC
>JBJMIP010000022.1:0-15464 GCA_045806825.1 Marmoricola sp. | reverse complement strand
GAACGCCTGCGGAACTCGTCCGCGACCGAGATCGTCATCACCAACACCTTGCCGCTCGCTCCCGAGAAGGCGTTCGCCAAGCTGACCTGCCTCTCGATCGCCCCGCTGCTCTCGCGGGCGATCAAGGAGGTCTTCGAGGACGGCTCGGTCACCTCGATGTTCGACGGCCACGCCTGACGGCTCGTTTGACACACAGGGACGGTCGCAAGGCCTGAGTTGCCGTCCCCACGTATCAACCTCGGTTACAGCGGGGCTGGGTTTGCCTTCAGGCGCCAGGTCCTCGGGGTCGGTGAGCTGGCCGCACGCTCTACGCCGTCGTGATCCGGTTCAGTACGAGCGGCAGGTTCCGCAGGTCCGCTCCGACCACGCGGAACGGCTCCAGCCCAACCGATCGAAATCCGTCATCGCGGCGCAGGTCGTCGCGGTGACGTTCCCGTGAGCGATGGTGGGCCCCGTCAAACTCGCCGACCACGGCCAGCTCCTCGCACAGCAGGTCCGGCTTCCCGAGGGGCCGGCCGGCAGGGTCGGCGAGAGGCCAGTTGCAGCGCGGTCGGGGCAACCCGGCGTCCAGGAGCCAGATCAACCGGAGCACGGTCTCGGCCGGGGACATGGTCCGTTCCTCGGCGAGAGCGAACGCGTGGCGGACCTGCTCGACGCCGGGACGCCGGCCCCTCGTCGCCAGGTAACGACAGAACGTCGTCCTGCTGACCACCCGGGAGGCGAGCGCCATGTCGAGCACGCCGACCGCGGCTCGGAGGTCTGCCGCCCGGCCGGCGGCGTCGAACGCGCCTCGTTCGGGACTCGTCGCCGGAACGCCCTGGGCGACGACCAGCTCGTCGGGGTCCAGCCGCTCCCGGCAGATGAGCGTGCCCTTCGTCGATCGCATCGAGGTGCCTGGAGGGATGACGAAAGGCACTGGCAGGTCGGATCCCGTTGCCGAGCGGCCGTCCAGGTATCCGACCCCGTGGAGACGCAGCGCCGCCCACCCCGTGACGGCTCCGCCTGCAGGCAGGCGCGAGGCCTCCTCGACTATGCGTTGCTCGGGCACGGCCCTATCGGCGCGGGTCGGCACGTACAGGCCGGGCGCGGTTCGTCGCCAGCGCGGACCGGAGGCTTGGGCTTTGGTCGGACCGTGTGCACCCGTGGGATCAACACGCACGGGTCTGGTGAGCTCTGGTTTGCGAGCCCGAAGGCTCCATTCATCCATGGTTCAACGGTCGCTGTCCCGGACGGACGCCGGTGCTTGATACCCACGGACTGTGAAAAGGGCTCGCCGACCGTCCGGGTGTATCAACCAACTGGATTCGCCTTATCCCACGGTGATGGCTAAGATTTTCAGGTTGCCTCGGCGAGGGAGCGTTCCCGACAGGGATGTTCCGTGATCGACGCGGTCGGTTCGTGAGCTTCCATGCACCGTGCCCCGTCGGCGCGCGGTGCATGTCGTGTCTCCGGACCTTCCGCGCCAGGTAGCCCCCGACTCAGCTGTTTCCTCTACTCCAGGAGCCCCACCGTGTCCGAGAACCTGATCATCGCCGAGACCCGTACCGAGTTCGGCAAGGGCGCTGCCCGCCGGATCCGCCGCGCCGACAAGGTGCCGGCCGTCATCTACGGTCACGGTGGCGACCCCGTCCACGTGACCCTGCCGGGCCACGACACCCTGATGGCGATCAAGCACGGCGGCGCGAACGCGGTGCTGAACATCGAGATCGACGGCAAGATCCAGCTCGCGCTGACCAAGCAGGTCCAGGCCGACCCGATCAAGGGCTTCCTCGAGCACGTCGACTTCGTCGCCGTGAAGAAGGGCGAGAAGGTCACCGTGGAGGTCCCGGTGCACACCACCGGCGAGGCCGCCAAGGAGACGTTCGTCCAGATCGAGAACAACGTCATCACGCTCGAGGCCGAGGCGACCCACATCCCCGAGGTCATCGAGGTCGACATCGAGGGTGCCCAGGCCGGCACCCAGATCCTGGCCGGCACGCTGACGCTGCCGAAGGGCTCGACGCTGATCAGCGACGCCGAGCAGCTGATCATCAACATCACCCAGGCCGTGAGCGCCGAGCAGGTCGAGGCCGAGCTGGCCGAGGCCGAGGCTGAGGTCGGCATCGAGCACGACGCCCCCGCCGACGAAGCTGCCGGTGACGCTGCTGCTGAGGCTCCGGCCGAGGAGTCGGGCGACTCCGAGTGAGTCGTCCGTTCTCGATCTGATGAGCGAGAACGACACCTGGCTGGTCGTCGGGCTGGGCAACCCCGGCCCGACGTACGCCGGGACGCGGCACAACGTCGGCTACCTGGTGGTCGACGAGCTGGCCCGCCGCATGGGCGCCAGCCTGAAGTCGCACAAGTCCGGTCGCGCCGAGGTGCTCGAGGGCCGGTTGGCGCCGCCGGGGGCACCCGCTCCGAAGGTGGTGCTCGGGCGTGCTCGCGGCTACATGAACGAGTCCGGAGGACCGGTCTCGACGCTGGCGAAGTTCTACGGGGTGGACGCCGCGCACATCATCGCGATCCACGACGAGCTCGACATCGACTTCGGCACCCTGCGGATCAAGCTGGGCGGCGGCGACAACGGCCACAACGGTCTGAAGTCGATGCGGGCCTCGCTCGGCACCGGGGACTTCTACCGGGTGCGCGCCGGGATCGGTCGGCCGCCGGGTGGCCAGGACCCTGCGGACTTCGTGCTCGGCAACTACTCCGCCGTGGAGCGCAAGGAGCTGCCCTTCCAGGTCGACTCGGCCGCGGATGCGGTCGAGTGCCTGATCGAGAACGGCCTCGAGGAGACCCAGCAGCGGTTCAACCGCTGAGGGTCCCCTAGGCTCGCGGCGTGACTGACTTCGACCCAGGTACGCCGCCGGCCGAGGCGCTCGCGAACGACCACCTGTTCGCGGCCTGGACCGCCACGGCCGCAGGCAGCCTGCTGCTGCAGGTACGCGAGAGCGGCCTGGAGGGCAAGGCGCTCAAGGATGCCGGCGACCTCGCCTCGCACGAGCTCTTGATGAGCCTGTTCGCGCAGTACCAGCCCGATGACGCCGTCCTCTCCGAGGAGGAGCACCGCGGGACGAGCGGCCAGCACGACCGGCGTACGGCGAAGCGGGTCTGGATCATCGACCCCGTCGACGGCACCCGGGAGTACTCGGAGCCCCCGCGCGAGGACTGGGCGGTCCACGTCGCGCTCTGGCAGGAAGGCGCGCTGGTGGCCGGCGCGGTCGCGCAGCCGTCGCTGGGTCGCACCTTCCACACCGGGCAGCCGCCGGTGGTGCCGGCGCGCACGTCGCCCAAGCCGCGGATCGCGGTCTCGCGCACCCGCCCGCCGGCCTTTGTCCAGCAGCTCGCGCTGGAGATCGGCGCCGAGCTGGTGCCGATGGGTTCGGCCGGCGCGAAGGTGATCTCGGTGGCGCGTGACGTGACCGACGCCTACGTCCACGCCGGTGGTCAGTACGAGTGGGACTCCGCGGCGCCGGTGGCGGTCGCACGCGCGGCCGGTCTGTTCACCAGCCGGGTCGACGGCTCCGAGCTGGTCTACAACCAGGACCAGGTGCTGCTCCCGGACCTGATCGTCTGCCGGCCCGAGCTCGCCGAGCCGATCCTGGCGTTCATCGCGGAGCACGGGACGGAGTAGGTCTCGGCTGAGCTCGACCAGCGGTGGCTCGCTCGACCTGCGGTGGCTCGGTCGGCCTGCGGTGGTTCGGTCGGCCTGCGGTGGTTCGGTTGACCTGCGGTGGTTCGGTCGGGCGCCTTTGCAAGGCTGCTGCAACCGGCTCGCGGGAGCCTCGTGGTGACACGATGACCCCAACCCGAGACGAGGCAGCCATGCACCACCCCCTTCCCGCGGTCGACAGGTTTCTCGACGCCGTCTGCAACGCCACCATCGAGGAGTGCGATGCCTGGGCGCCGGACGTGCTGCTCGACGCGACTGTTCCGAACTGGCGCCTGCAACGCCGCGGGGTTGACGACCTGCGGGCGACGTACCGGGGCTGGTTCGCCGACCCCGGGCACTTCGAGTCGCTGCGCCGGATCCCCGTCCCTGGGGGCGAGGTGGTCGACTACCTGCTCGCCTGGCAGGAGGACGGCGTCCCGCACACCGCCCACCACCTGCACGTGCTCGACGTCGTCGACGACCGGATCGTGGCGGACACCGTGATGTGCGGAGGTCGCTGGTCCGCAGGGCTGATGGCTGAGATGGAAGCCCAGGAAGGGGCGGTGGCGCTGCATGCTTGAGCCCCAGGTGGTCCTCGACTCGTTGGAGGAGCTGCTGGCCGGTGCCGGTGAGCAGGTGGGCGAGCTGCGCCCGATCGACAGCGTCGGCAAGTCCGGCGCCCGTCTGGACCGGGTCACCATCGACGGCGACCCGTACGTCGTGAAGTACCTCGACCCGGACCAGGACTGGACGATCCGGATCGCGCAGGTGCCCGCGACCGCACCCGTCGAGGTCTGGCGGCGCGGCCTGCTGAACGCGCTGCCGCCCGAGATCGACAGCCCCATCGTCGGCGTCGCGAGCCTGGGGACCAAGGCGGTGCTGCTGATGCGTGACGTCTCCGGGTGGTTGGTGCCGGGCGGAGACGAGCCGATCCCGCGCGCGCAGAACGAGGGCTTCCTGGACGCGATGGCCGCGATGCACGTCCGGTTCTGGGAGAGCGCCGAGGCGATCGACGTGGTCACGCCCGAGCGCCGGTACCTGGAGCTCTCGCCCGAGATGGCCGCGGCCGAGGCGGCGTTGGGCTCCGAGCACCTGGTGCCGCAGCTCGTAGCCCGCGGTTGGCCGATGTTCGCCGACGTCGCCCCGCGCGCGGCCGCGGTGGTGCTGCCGCTGGCGCACGACCCGCGTCCCCTGGTCACCGCGATGGCCGGGACGCCGCAGACGTTCATCCACGGCAACTGGAAGCTCGACAACCTGGGTACCCATGACGACGGACGCACGATCCTGTTCGACTGGGAGCTGCCCGGACGTGGCGCCCCGCTGGCCGACGTGGCCTGGTACCTGGCGATCAACTGCCGGCGGTTGCCGGTCAGCAAGGAGGAGACCCTCGAGGTCTACCGCGAGGCCCTGCACCGCCGTGGCGTCGCGACGGGGGAGTGGTGGGACCGCCAGCTCGGCCTGGCGCTGATCGGCGCACTGGTGCACTTCGGCTGGGAGAAGGCCCTCGGCGGGTACGACGACGAGCTGGCCTGGTGGGAGGAGCGCACGCTCGAGGGGGCAGCGCTGCTGTGAGCGAGTTCGCGGCGTACGACATGGCGGCCGGGGCCTGGGACCACGGGCCCGGTCGGCTCTACCGGGCGTGCGCCGAGGCGTTGCTGGACGCGTCGCCGGTCGCGGTGGCCGCAGCCCGGGTGCTCGACCTGGGTGCCGGGACCGGACTGGCCGGGCGGGCGGCGCTGGCCCGGGGCGCGGGTTCGGTGGTCGCGACCGACCGCGCCGCCGCGATGCTCCGCACCGGTTCTCCTCGCTGCGCAGTCCAGGCGGACGCCTACGCCCTTCCGTTCGCGCCGGGGTCCTTCGACCTGGTGGTCGCGGCGTTCGTCATCAACCACCTCGACGACCCGGTTCGCGGGCTGCGCGAGTGCCGGCGGGTGGCGCCGGCGCTGGTGGCCTCGAGCTTCGACCGGTCCTGGAGCCACCCCGCGAAGACCCTGGTCGACGCCGTGATGGCCGAGGCCGGGTTCACCGAACCCGCCTGGTACGCCGGGATCCAGACGACCAACGACCAGGTGAAGGACCCGGCCGAGCTCACCCGGATGGCCGAGGGGGCGGGCTACACCGGGGTCGAGGTCAGCCGCGTCGAGGTGGTCACCGGGATCGTCAACCCGGCCCAGATGGTGGAGTGGCGCTGGGGGATGGCCCACCTCGCGCCGTTCGTGGCCTCGCTGGACGCGCCCACCCGGGAGCGGATGCGGCAGCGATCCGAGGAGGCGGTCGCCGGGTCCGACCCGGTGGTGGTGCCCATGCTCGCGCTCAGCGCGCACTCCGGGGCAGCCTGAGCCGCCAGCCCTCGAGGCGGTGGTCGGCCGCGGCCCGAACCTCCTCGGGCCGTGCGCTCCGGGCCGCCAGCCGGTCGGCGAGCTCCTCCGCGGTGGTAAGGAACGCGGGTTCGCCGACCGCGACCGCGGTCTCGCCGGCCCACCACCAGGCTTCGATCGCGATGCTCTCCTGCGCCGCGGAAAGGTCGCGCTGCACCTGCTCGCGGTCGACCGGCTCGCCCAGCGCGGCCCGCGCGTGGTGGTGCAGCAGCCGCGCGACCGAGGAGTAGCGCGGCACGCCGATCGCGTCGGCCGAGGCCTGCAGCGCAGCGGCGCCGGCGAGCGCGGCTTCAGGGTCGCCGGCCAGCATGGACACCCGAGTGCGCAGCAGCGCGAGCTTGAGCTCCAGGCGCCAGCCGAAGACCAGGGTGTCCGTCAGCGCGGACTCCGCCTCGTCCAGGAAGCCGGTCGCGGCTTCGGGATCACCGACCAGCAGCCGGTCGTCGGCGAGGTCCTCGAGCGCGGCCACCCGGACCTCGGGGGTGCCCAACGAGGTGCCGTACTCGAGCGCCTCCAGGTGGATGTCGCGGGCCTCGTCGGTCGCGCCGATGTTGCGCAGCACCCAGCCGGCGCTGTTCGTCCCGCGCCCGCCGAACCGTGGAACCTGCCGCTTCTCGACCTCCTCGGTGTAGCGACGGAACGCGGCCAGGGCGTCGGCCGACCGGCCGGCGGCGGCGTGCGCCTGCCCGGTGAACAGCCAGGCGTGCATGCTCGCCGAGGTGTGGTCCACGTGCAGACCGGGCCGGGTGGCGGGGCGCATCAGGGCGAGCGCGTCGTCGACCCGGCTGCGGTGGGCGTAGAGCGCGCCGAGCCACGCGGACGCCGTCAGCCGGTCGACGCCGACCGAGGACTCGACGGCCTCGCCGAGCAGCCGCTGCGCCTCGTCGAGCTGGCCCCGGGCGTGCAGGGTCCGGGCCCCGACGATCTGACAGCGGGCCCGCGTGCTCGGGTCCTCGGCAGTCAGCTCGCCGTCGTGGGCGTACTGGACGGCATCCTCGAAGCGTCGGTCGAAGTAGGCCGCCCAGGCGCGCAGCTCGTCGCCCTCGGCCCCGCTGGTCGGTGCGGCGGTGGCGTCGGCCTCGGCCTCGGCGTACTTGCCCAGCCGGATCCGGATCCGGGCCCGGGCGATCAGCGTCGCGTCGTCGGCGGCCAACCGCTGCGACTGGTCGAGCAGGTTCTCGGCGGTGACGTGGTCGAACCGGTCCGCCGCGCGGGCGGCAGCCTCGCGCAGCGAGCGTGCTGCCAGCGCGGTGTCGCCCCCGAGCCTGGCGTGCTCGGCCACCTCGACCGGGTCCGCGTCGGGTCGGCCGGCCAGGACGACGCTGGCCTGCCGGTGCAGCAGCGCCGCCCGGCTGCCGCGGGTGCCGTCGGTCAACGCCTGGCGGACCAGGGCGTGCCGGAAGGCGAACCGACCGGCCTTCTCGACCAGCAGGTTGCGATCGGCGGCGGTCTCCAGGTCGGCCAGCACGTCGAGCGGGGCCCGGCCCAGGACCGAGGCGAGCAGGTCGACGTCCAGGTCGGTGCCGAGGACCGCAGCGCTGCGGATCACCTCGCTCCCGCTCCCGAGGTCGTCGCAGCGGCGTTCGATCGAGGCGACCAGCGATGCCGGCAGCTCGCCCTCGGGCGCGGTGGCGAGCTCGTGGAGGAACAGCGGGTGACCGCCGGAGCGCTCGTGCAGGTCGGCCGCGCGGTCGGACCCGACCAGCTCGGTCACCGCCGCCCGGTCGAGCGGACCGAGGTTGACCACCTCGGCGGCCGGGAACGGCGATCCCTCGGCCGGTCGGGCGGCGGCCACGATCAGCAACCGCACGGGTCGGCGCTCGGCGAAGCGGGCCCAGTCCGCCAGGGTCGGCCCGGCGAGGTGGGCGTCGTCGAGCACGACGATGACCCCGGTGTCGCCACCGATCCGGCTGAGCACGCCGGTGATCGCGGCGTACAGGCTGGCCAGGCTGAGGATGCCGTCGGGGACCACGGCTCCGATGCCGTCATCGCCGGTCCGGACCCCGAGCAGCGGGCCGAGCAGGGCAGCGTCCTCGGCGAGCAGTCCCGCGGGGTCGTCACTGCGGCGCAGGTGCTCACCGATCGCAGCGAGCAGGACGTCGAGCGGGGTGGAGGAATCCAGCGTGCCGCAGGTGCCGAACAGCACGGTGTCGCCGCGAGCGGCGCGCGCCTCGGACCACGCGCGCACCAGGCTGGTCTTGCCGATCCCGCCCTCGCCGGTGACCACGGCGACCCGCGCGCCGACCGATCTCCGGTCGGCCAGCGAGTCGAGGTGGCCGAGCTGGCTCGAGCGACCGACCAGGTGCGCCGGGGTCGCACTGGCGACGGCGGTGACCAGCTCGCCGCGCAGGATCGCCTCGTTCAACGCCGCGGTCTCGGGTGCCGGGTCGGTGCCGAGCTCGTCGGCGACAAGCTCCCGCAGGGCCGCGTACGTCGCCAGGGCAGCCGCCGGCCGGCCACCGGCGGCATTCGCCCGCATGACCAGCCGGACCGCGTCCTCGTCGTAGGGGTCCTCCTGAACGGCGGCTGCGGCCAGGTCGAGGGCGTCGAGCCAGTCACCCGAGGCGAGCAGGGCGTCGGCGGCGCTGCGGCGGGCGCGCATCACCAGCCGGACGGCGGCCGCGTGGTCGGCCTGGGCCCAGGCGGCATCGGTGTCCGGACGGGGCAACGGTCCGCGCAGCAACGAGACCGCCACCCGGGCGGCGGCCGAGGCCGCGGCGACGTTGCCGCCGTCGCGGCGCTCCTCGGTCGCGGCCACCAGGCGGGAAAGCTCGTCGAGGTCCAGCCAGGCGTAGTCGAGCCGGTAGCCGTGGTCACCGTGCTCGACCGCCGAGCTGCCCAGCGCCCGCCGCAGGCGGCTGGCGAGCACGGCGACCTGGTCGGCCGGTTTCGCCGGGGGCTTGTCACCCCAGAGCGCGTCCGCGAGGGACTCGGTCGGGACCGGCCGCCCGCGGGCCAGCGCCAGGTAACGCAGCAGCAGCCGGGCCTTGCGGTCGACCGAGGAACGCACGTCGATGCCGTCGATCGACAGCTCGCCGAGCACACGCACCGACAGCGCATCCACGTGCGGAGCCTAGCGAGCGTCCGCCGAGCGCCAGCGAGGCGAGACCGAGTGGTCGACGTCGCGTTGACGAGCGCTAGCGAGGATCACGTGCGGAGCCTAGCGCTGCAAGCGGGCTGCAAGGCGCTCGAGCGAGGGTCGGATCACCGGCCCTCCCCGGGCCATCCCGACCAAGGACGGAGCACGACCATGACCACCCACACCCACACCGGAGCACCTGCGGAGACCAAGAGCTTCGCGAGCCCCGACGAGACCCGGTCCTTCGAGCGCGGCCTGGTCGAGATCCTCTCGATCGGCGGCAGCGAGATCGGCCGGCTGACGCTCCAGCCCGGCTGGCGCTGGTCCGAGCACGTCAAGCCGATCGCCGGTACCGAGCTCTGCGAGGCACCGCACTTCCAGTACCACGTGGCCGGGACCCTGCGGATCCAGATGGCCGACGGCACCGAGTTCGACGGCCACCCCGGCGACGTCACCGCGCTTCCCCAGGGTCACGACGCCTGGGTCGTGGGCGACGAGCCGGTCGTGCTGGTCGACTGGTGGGGCGCGTCCAACTACGCCAAGTGAGGTTGTGTGCCCCAGCGCGTCGCCCGTGACGCGCTGGGGCACACGACCCGGTTTACTTGGGAGGGTGAGCGCTGCCATCGAGCTCGAGGTCGACGACAAGGTCGTACGCATCTCCAACCCCGACCGGGTCTACTTCCCGGCCCGCGGCGAGACCAAGCTCGACCTGGTCGAGTACTACCTCTCAGTGGGCGACGGCATCGTCAACGCGCTGCGCGAGCGGCCGTGCATGCTGCACCGGTTCCCGACCGGGGTGACCGGTGAGAAGGTGCACCAGAAGCGACTCCCGAAGGGCGCGCCCGACTGGATGGAGACCGTCGAGGTCTTCTTCCCGCGGTGGAAGCGCACCGCGGACGAGCTCTGCGTCACCGAGATCGCCCAGGTCGTCTGGGCGGTGCAGATGAGCACGGTCGAGTTCCACCCGTGGAATAGCCGCAAGGCCGACGTCGAGGTGCCGGACGAGTGGCGCATCGACCTCGACCCGGGGGACGAGTGCGACTGGGCCACGGTGCAGCGCGTCGCGCACACCGCGCACGAGGTCCTCGAGGACCTCGGCGCCGTCGGGTACCCGAAGACCAGCGGCGGCAAGGGCATGCACATCTACGTCCGGATCCGGCCCGACGGCGACCACAAGGTCGTACGCCGTGCGGCGTTGGCGTTCGCGCGCGAGGTCGAGCGCCGCAACCCGAACGTGACCACGACCTGGTGGCGCAAGGATCGCGACCCGGCGGACCTCTTCGTCGACTACAACCAGAACGCCCGCGACCACACCATCGCGGCGGCGTACTCGGTCCGCGGCAACGCCGAAGCGACCGTGAGCGCTCCGATCCGCTGGGACGAGATCGACGACTGTGCGCCCGGTGACTTCACGATCGCGACGATGCCGGACCGCTACGCCGAGCTCGGCGACCTCCACCACGACATCGACGACCACGTCTTCGACATCGCGCCGTTGCTCGAGTGGGCCGACCGCGACGAGGCCGAAGGCAAGGAGACGCCGCCGGAACCGTCCGCGGACTGAGTCGCGACCGTGACCATGCTGCCCGTTTTGCGTTGATCACTTCATGAAGCTCTGGGGGCGTCTGCTCGTACTCGCGCTGGCCGCGGTCCTGTGCACGTCCGTCCTGCCCACGTCAGTCCTGCCTGCGTTCGCGACCGACCCCGCGCCGAGCGTGGAGGTGCACGCGAACAAGACCGTGTACGTCACCGGTCAGACCGCGGTGCTGTCCTTCAAGATCTCCAACGCCGGCCAGAACACCCACCTGAAGGTGGTCGCGGTCTACGCCAACGGAGCCTCGAAGGTCTACAACGACACCGACGTCTACTCCGACTCGGTGCCGGACGAGCAGGTCTACATGTACTTCGACACCCGGATCGACGTGTACGTCGCCGGGTCGACCACCCCTGACGCGACGTTGAAGCTCCCGGTCCAGGCCGCGGTCGGGTCCGCCATCGGCAGCTACTACACCCGTTCCGGCTCCTACGCGGTGTTCCCGAAGGGGTACCAGCCGGCGTTCCGCAGCGCGACCGTGCCCGCTCACGCCGGCCGGTGCCTGCGCCACGAGGTCTGGCGCCAGTACGCCTCGGGCTGGAAGCCGATCCTGCTGAGCTCCTGCAAGGCGGAGGACAGCCAGGGCTCGGTCACCTGGACCTGGGTCGGCACGCACGGGTCCGGGGTCAACTTCCGGGTCCGCGCGAAGTTCCTGGGGGACCGGCTGAACCATGCCAACGCAGGCAGGTTCATCTACTTCCGGTTCAAGTGACAGCCGACGCGGTCCATTTTACAGATCGTCCGTTGTGTAAAGTTACCGCTGGGTTTACGCTCCGTCCATGAGCGTGAACCCCTCTACCCAGCTGCCTGCTGACCCCGAGCACGACCCGCGGGCGTCGTACGCGTTCGAGCCGGAGTACGTGGCCGCCCTGACCGGGCGCCTGATCGCGACCACGGGCACCGGGGTGACGGCGTACGCGCCCGCCACCGGCAAGCCGCTGGCGGTCATCCCGCAGTCCAACGAGGCCGACGTGAAGGAGGCGTTCGCCCGCGCCCGTCGCGCGCAGCAGTCGTGGCAGCGCACCTCGCTGGACCACCGCGCCGCGCTCCTGCTCCGTCTGCACGACCTGGTCCTCGACCGCCAGGACGAGATCATCGACCTGATCTGCTGGGAGTCCGGCAAGGCCCGCAAGCACGCCTTCGACGAGCCGCTGCACATCGCGCTGACCGCGCGCTACTACGGCCGCACCGCGCACCAGCACCTCGACACCGAGCGCCGTCTCGGCGTGATCCCCGGCCTCACCCGCGCCGAGGTGAACCGGGTGCCGAAGGGTGTCGTCGGCATCATCTCGCCGTGGAACTACCCGTTCACGATGGCGCTGTGCGACGGCATCCCCGCGCTGCTCGCCGGCAACGCGGTGGTCACCAAGCCGGACGCCCAGACCATGCTCTCCGCGCTGCTCGGAGCCCAGCTGCTCGAGGAGGCCGGGTTCCCCAAGGACCTCTGGAACGTCGTCGCCGGCCCCGGTCGCGAGCTCGGTACGCCGATCATCGAGCGTTCCGACTACATCTGCTTCACCGGTTCGACCGCCACCGGCAAGATCATCGCCAAGCAGGCGGCTGACCGCCTGATCGGCTGCTCGCTGGAGCTGGGCGGCAAGAACCCGATCCTGATCCTGCGCGACGCCGACCTGGACAAGGCGGCCGAGGGTGCCGTCCGGGCGTGCTTCTCCAACGCCGGCCAGCTCTGCGTCTCGACCGAGCGGATGTTCGTCGCCGACCAGGTCTACGACAAGTTCAAGGAGAAGTTCGTCGCCGCGACCCAGGCGATGAGGCTCTCCGCCGGCCTGGAGTGGGGCAGCGACATGGGGTCGCTGATCAGCCAGGACCAGCTCGACACGGTCACCGCGCACGTCGACGACGCGGTCGCCCAGGGTGCGACCGTGCTCGCCGGCGGCAAGGCCCGACCCGACCTCGGCCCGTACTTCTACGAGCCGACCATCCTAGAGGGCGTCACGCCGGAGATGACCTGCTTCGGGCACGAGACCTTCGGCCCGGTGATCAGCCTGTACCGCTTCTCCGACGAGGCCGACGCGATCGCGCGCGCCAACGACGGTGAGTACGGCCTGAACGCGTCCATCTACAGCCGGGACGTCAAGCGTGCCCGGATCATCGCCCGCCAGATCAAGTGCGGCACGGTGAACATCAACGAGGCCTTCGGCGCGACCTTCGCCAGCATCGACGCCCCGATGGGCGGCATGCGCGAGTCGGGCATGGGCCGCCGCCAGGGCAGCGAGGGGATCCACCGCTACACCGAGACCCAGGCGGTCGCCTCGCAGGCGCTTCTCCGGTTCAGCCCGCAGTTCGGGCTCGACGACGAGCAGTACGCCAAGACGATGACCCTCAGCCTGCGGCTGATGAAGAAGATGGGACGCGCGTGATGGCTTCGACCAGCTCAACTGCCGAAGGCTTCGACTTCGACGTCATCGTGATCGGTTCCGGCTTCGGCGGCTCGGTCAGCGCACTGCGGCTCTCCGAGAAGGGCTACAAGGTCGCGGTCATCGAGGCCGGTGCACGGTTCGAGGACGACGACTTCGCGGACACCTCCTGGGACGTGAAGCGGTACCTGTTCCGCCCCGAGGTCGGCTGCTACGGCATCCAGCGGATCGACGCCCTGAAGGACTGCATGATCGTCTCCGGCGCGGGCGTCGGCGGTGGCTCGCTGGTCTACGCGAACACGCTCTACGAACCGCTGGACGCGTTCTACCGCGACCCGTCGTGGGCGCACATCACCGACTGGAAGGAGGAGCTCGCGCCGTACTACGACCAGGCGAAGCGGATGCTCGGCGTCGTCGAGAACCCGCTGCGCACCGCGGCCGACGACGTCATGGAGCAGGTCGCCAAGGACATGGGCGTCGGCGAGACGTTCCACCCGACCCCTGTCGGCGTCTTCTTCGGCGGTCCCGGGGAGACCCACCACGACACGGTGGCCGACCCGTACTTCGGCGGCGCCGGCCCCGACCGGGTGCCGTGCCGCGCCTGCGGCGAGTGCATGACCGGCTGCCGGCACAACTCCAAGAACACGCTGGTGAAGAACTACCTGTACCTGGCCGAGAAGCTCGGTGCCCGGGTGATGCCGCTGAGCACCGTGACGCGCCTCAAGCCCCGCGCCGACGGCGGGTACGACGTCACCATCAAGTTCACCAAGGCCCGTCGCGCCACTGCCCGGTCGACCCGGACGCTGACGGCGCAGCAGGTCGTCGTGGCAGCGGCGTCGCTGGGCTCCCAGCGGCTCCTGCACAAGATGAAGGACGAGGGACACCTGCCGGGTCTGTCCGACCGGCTTGGTTACCTCTCGCGGACGAACTCCGAGTCGATCCTGGGCGCCATCGCACCGTCGGGCTCGAAGGTCGACTACTCCCGCGGCGTCGCGATCACCTCCTCGTTCCACCCCGACGAGCACACCCACATCGAGCCGGTGCGCTACGGCAAGGGCAGCAACTTCATGTCGATGATGCAGACGGTGCTCACCGACGGTGAAGGCCCGACGCCCCGCTGGCAGAAGTGGCTCAAGGAGATGTGGACCCAGAAGGCGAACATCCGCGAGCTCTACGACTTCAAGCACTGGTCCGAGCGCACCGTGATCGCCCTGGTGATGCAGACGGTCGACAACTCGATCACCACCTTCACCAAGAAGGTGCCGGGCACCAACATCCGGTACATGACCTCGAAGCAGGGTCACGGCACCCCGAACCCGACCTGGATCCCGGTCGGCAACGAGGCCGTCGAGCGGATGGCGGAGATCGTCGACGGCACCGCCGGCGGTTCGATCGGCGAGCCCTTCAACCGGCCGCTGACCGCCCACTTCATCGGCGGCTGCACGATCGGTGACTCCCGCGAGACCGGGGTCGTGGACCCGTACCAGCGCGTCTACGGGCACCCGGGCCTGCACATCGCCGACGGCTCGGCGATCTCGGCGAACCTGGGCGTGAACCCGTCGCTGACGATCACTGCCCAGGCGGAGCGGGCGATGTCGTTCTGGCCGAACAAGGGCGAGGAGGACCCGCGGCCCGAGCTGGGCACGGCCTACCTCCAGGTCGCCGCGGTCGAGCCGAACTCGCCGGCCGTCCCGAGCGGGGCGCCTGGGGCGCTGCACCTGCCGATCGTCGCGGTTTCCTGACCCCGGTGGTCGAGGTTCTCCGGAGTGCTCGGGGCTTGAGCTGCTCCGGAGGGCTCGGTGGTTGAGGTGCTCCGGAGCGAGGAACGAGCGCAGGAGCCTCGAAACCCGGTGACGTGCCTGGCCACCAAATCAGGGTCGAAATGTCCCGAAAAAAACTTCGGGTAACGCATAACCCCGCCTGACCGGACTCGTTTACCAGTACAGATCGGGTGCATTGCTCCCTCCCAGGCCCGATCTCGACACGGTTCACACCACGTGGACAATCAGGGCCCAGCCTCCCTCCCTCCCCGGCTGGGCCCTGAGTCAATTCCCGGGGAGTCTGGGCCCAGGGGCCCAGCACTCTGCCGTTCTTCCCCGGTTGGGCCCTGAGTCAATTCGCCGGCTATTTCAGCCACCTTGCGCCCATCTCCGCTAGCGTCCGCGCATGCGTATCTCTCGGGCCATCCCTGCTCTCGCATTCACCTCGCTGCTCGGTGCCGTCCTCACCGGCTGCGGGGGCGACGACCACGACAAGGCTGACGCGACAGCAGCCACCACGCACGCCTGCCGCTCCTACGTCCTCGTCGGAGGAGCGGACGCCGACCAGCTCTCCGACGAGCTGCAGGCTGTCCTGGACGGCAGCGGCGGCTACAACGTCGACGACGTGACCGCCCGGGTTCTCG
>JBJMIP010000021.1:0-41228 GCA_045806825.1 Marmoricola sp. | reverse complement strand
GGCGATGTCGCAGAACAGGCAGCTCATGGCTGCGATCCTCCCCGGCCCACCACCACGTGCACCAGCAAGCCGGCGACCAGAGCCCAGAAGGCGGCCCCGATCCGTCCGAACGACACCGAGCTCGCGGCCACCACGAAGGTGACCACGGCTGCCTCACGCCCCTCGTCGGCCCCGGTCGCACCCTTCAGGGCCGCGCCGAGCGTGCCGAGCAACGCCAACCCGGCGACCACCTCGATCAGCCCGTCCGGGGCTGCGGCCACGACGGCGACCAGCCCGGTCGAGACGGCCGCCAGGACGAGGTAGGCCCACCCACCCGCGTTCGCGGCGATCCAGCGACGCCCCGGCTCCGGATCGGCTTCGGGCGAGGCCACCATCGCCGCGGTGATCGCTGCCAGGTTGATCGCGTGCCCGCCCGCGGTGGCGCCGGCCAGCGTGCCGAGCCCGGTCACCGTCATCGTCTCGCGCCAGGGCACCTTGAAGCCGAACGTCGAGAGCACCGCGACGCCGGGGACGTTCTGCGAGGCCATCGTGACGACGTACAACGGGATCGCCAGGCCGATCAGCGCCTGGACGTCGAAGCTCGGCTCGGTCCACGAGACGTGCGGGGCGAGGTGCAGGTGGGGCGCCCCGTGGTCGGCCAGGTAGAAGCCGATCACCACCATCGTGGCCACGAACGCGCCGGGCACCGCGAGCCGTCGGGCGAACCTCAGCAGCAGCACCCAGACCAGCAGGATCGGCGCCACCAGGCCGGGCTGGTCGGCGAACACCTTCACCGGCTCCAGGCAGATCGAGAGCAGCACGCCGGCGAGCATCGCCTGGGCGATCGGCGTGGGGATCGCGGCGATCAGGTCACCGAGCACCGGCCACAGCGCGGTGAGCAGGACCAGCACACCGACGACCAGGAAGGCGCCGACAGCGGCCGGCCAACCGCCGTCGACCGCACCGGAGCTGACCAGCAGCGCGGCTCCCGGGGTCGACCAGGCCAGCATCAACGGGGTCCGGTGCCGCCAGGTCAGCCACAGGATGCCGAGCGCCTGGGTCACGCACAGGGCGAGCAGCCCGGATGCCGCCTGCGTCTGGCTCGCGCCCACCGCTTCCAGCCCGGCGAGCACCACCGCGAACGAGCTGGCGAAGCCGACGAGCGCTGCGACCACGCCGGCACCGACCGGCTGGAGGCTCGCCTTCATGCTCGGGACCCTATTGGATGGGGCGCATGCGGATCACCCACATCGGCGGCCCCACCGCCCTGATCGAGTTCGCCGGCTGGCGGATCCTCACCGACCCGACGTTCGACCCGCCCGGCCGCCGGTACTTCTTCGGCTGGGGCACCACCTCGCGCAAGCTCACCGGCCCCTCGATCCAGCCGGACGACCTCGGGCCGATCGACGCCGTCCTGGTCAGCCACCACCACCACGGCGACAACCTCGACCCCACCGCGCAGGCCCTGCTCCCCCGCTGGGGCACCACCGTGACCACGAAGAAGGCCGCCGCGAAGCTCGGCGGCGTCGGCCTGGACGCCTGGGACACCACGACGTTGGAGGCGCCGGGCAAACCGACCATCACGATCACCGCGACCCCGTGCCGTCACGGCGTGGTCGGCAGCGATCCGATCACCGGACCGGTGGTCGGCTTCGCCCTGGCCTGGGAGGGTCAGCAGCACGGGCAGCTCTGGATCACCGGCGACACCGTCCTCTACCCCGCGCTGCGGGAGGTGCCCGAGCGGCTGGACGTCGGCACCCTGCTGCTCCACCTCGGCTCGGTGCGCTTCCGCTACCTGTCCGGCTGGCTGCGCTACACGATGGACGCGCGCGAGGGCGTCGAGCTGATCGACCTGGTCGCGCCCACGAACGTGGTGCCGGTGCACTACGAGGGCTGGTCGCACTTCCAGCAGGACCGGCCTGTCGCCGAACCCGTGCTGGCCACCTCCCGGTACGCCGACCGGATCACCTGGCTCGACCCCGGCCAGGCTGCCGAGCTCGAGGCCTAACCGAGCCTGGCGATGAACCGCTCGGCGAACAGGTACGCATCGCCGGGCCAGCGGGCCGAGACGTAGTTGCCGTCCTCCACGACGAACGCGTGCGTGTGGTCGGTGCGGGTGCCGCGGCTGGTCCCGAGCGGGCCGCGTGAGAACTGGCCCGCGTCGGCGAGGTTGGCGATCACCTCGTCCTCGACGTACGCCGGGTAGGTCCGGTAGTAGCGCCCGAGCTTCCAGGCGGTCAGCAGGTAGGCGCTGCGCTCCAGGAACTTCGGCAGGCACGTCGTGCGCCGCTCCGCGAGCACGCTGCGTCCGTGCGCGTCGGTGCTGCGGGCCAGCACCAGCACGCCGTGGCAGATCGCCCCGACCGGTCGCCCCGTCTCCCAGAACGCGGCAACGGCCGCCTGCAGCTCGGCCGATCCGAGGTACTGCCGCATCCCCGGAGCGTGGCCGCCCGCCAGCAGCAGCCCGTCGAACTCGGTGACGTCCAACCCGAGCCACGACACGGGTGCGGCGAAGGCCGGTGAGGCCACCATCTCCTCGTAGAACGCGATCGGCTCGGGGTCGGCGCCGAGCTTGCCGAACAGCACGCCGTCCAGCAGTCGTTGGTCGCAGCGAGGCGCCGTGCCACCGTGCTCGGTGGCGAAGACGACGTCGTGACCGGCCTCGGTGAGCAACCGCCACGGCACCGCGACCTCGGTGGTGTCGAAGTCGGTGTCCGGCAGCGGGACCAGGACCTTCATCCGGCCAGGTGTCCCTGGTCGACCGGAAGGATGCTGCCGTGCACGGCGGCCGCGTCGTCGGAGGCGAGGAACGCGATCACCCCGGCGACGGCGTCAGCCTCCATCAGCCCCCGCTTGGCCGAGACCCGCATGATCAGGTCCCAGTCGGCTCCGTCGGGGACGTCGATCGTGGTCACCTGCGGAGTGTTCATCCCGCCCGGGCAGACGCAGTTCACCCGGACCGGCGTGTTCAGGTACTCGATCGCCAGGGCCTTGGTGAGCCCGACGATGCCGTGCTTGGAGGCGGTGTACGCCGCCGAGTAGGCCTCCCCCATGATCGCCGCGACCGAGGCCACGTTGACGATGTTGCCGCCGCTCTCGAGCAGGTGCGGCAGCGCAGCCTGGGCGACGAAGAACGCCCCCGAGAGGTTCAGCGCGACGTCGTGGGCCCACTGCTCGTCGGTGACGTCGGTGGTGATCCGGAAGTCGTGCCGACCGGCGTTGTTGACCACGACGTCGAGTCGCCCGAAAGCCGCCACGGTCGCGGCGACCGCGGACCGGCACTCGGCCGGCGAGGTGATGTCGTGGGAGCCGAAGGTGACCTCACCCGGCAGGTCCGCGCACGACGCCGCGACCTCGGCCAGCAGCTCGGCGTTCCGGGCAGCGGCGTAGACGCGCCCGCCTGCGGCCGCGAAACGTCGGACGGTAGCGGCGCCGAGGCCCGAGGAGGCGCCGGTCACCAGGATCGAGCGTCCGGCGAAGACGTCCGGGCGCAGCGCAGGGGTAACGGTCATGCCCGCACAGTAGTGCGGGCAGTGGTGGAGCTGGCGGGAATCGAACCCGCGTCCTCGAGCGCCGTGCCAGGTCTTCTCCGGGTGCAGTCTGCAATGGTCGTTTTTCTCGGCCCCGGCGCTTGCACAGACACGTGCGCCGACGGGCTCAGTCGGGATTAAGTCCCGATCAACCCTCCCGACGGAGGTTGATCAGCAAGCCTTCTAGATGACGTCAGGATCCGGGACGAAGGCGGATGCCCGGTCTGACGCTTCGATCACTGCTCAGGCAGCGAGAGCGAAGGAACTGCGAGTGTTGTTGGCAGTTATAGGTTTCCAACGGACGTTTACGAGATGACGTTGGCTTCTCGACCCGCTTCTCCTGGGACAAACGTCCCTAGTCGAAACCAATCAGCCCCTCTTGAGTTGTGTGTCCCAGTCTACCGGGCGGGCCCGACAGGTTCGAACCGTTAAGGCGCAGACTCGGCCGGCGGGGGCGGTGGTGGTGGTGGCGGCGGCGGCTCCCACGCCGAGGTCAGGTACTCCCCGCCGACGTCGAAGGTCCGGTCGAGCCCGGCCCCGAGCACCTCGACCGCCCCGGTCACCCGGTAGCTCCAGATCGGCAGCCCGGCCAGCAGCATGTGCTCGTGCAGCGGCGTGGTGAAGGCCAGCCCCTGCGCCTTGTAGACCGCGACGCTGCCGACGGTGCTGGTCCGCAGCAGGCTGCTGACGTCGATCGAGGTCCCGGACAGGACGGCGTGCGGTGCCACCAGGTCGAGCGTGCTCGGCGTGACCACCAGCTTCGGCGGCTGGGTCACCACCACCGCCGGTACGGCGTAGGCCGCGGCGCTGCTCGTCGTCGAACCCACGCGATTGGCTGCGCGCACCTGGAAACGGATGCCCTGGCCGGCGTACCCGCGCTCGGCGATCGTGCCGAGCGGGACGGTGAACGCCGGCGTCGTGCTCGTCGCGACCTGCCCGAGCTCCGGCGAGTAGAGCGCGTAGGTGACCGGCCCGGAGACCGAGACCACCGGAGCGGTGGCGATGCTGACCCGGTCCCCTGTTCGCGCCACCGACGGCGGCCTCGGGGTCGGCGCGGGCACCAGGCAACCGGCACTCCGTCCGAGGCGGTGCAGGCCTTGCAGGTCCCCGGTCGCGTAGTGCGAGGGCCCGCTCACGAGCACGGTCCCGTTCATGATCTGGCGGCCGTCGGAGACGTCGTCGAGACCGAGCAGGTGGCCGAGCTCGTGCAGCGCCACCACGTACTGGCGCCGCGCCGACATCGAGAACACCCGTCCGGCGTTGAAGACGACGTAGCCGGCGCGGGCGAGCTCGAAGCCCTTGTTGGTGTGCATCGTGGAGTAGCCGCCGATGCCGGCCACCCGCGGGTCGGTCGGCAGCATCGCCGAGCGCCGCGTCCCGGCTCCGGACCTGGCCCAGGTGATCACCAGGTCGGCTGCGGTCCCCGCCGTCGGGTAGCGCGGGTCGTCCGGCACGACCGTCGTCCGGCCGAGGTAGCTGAAACGGATCCCGGTGGCCCGGGACGCCTCGCCCACGGCTGCCAGGACCCGGTTGACCGCGGTCGTGCTCGCATATCCGTTGGGGTTGATCCGGTAGGTGAGCGTCGCGCACGGGTTCCAGCGGACCGGCTCGACCGGAGCGCCCTGGGTCGCGTAGAAGCGGTACCCGCTCGTCGCCGCGCCGGCGGCCGGGCAGGCCAGCAGCCCGGCCAGAATCAGCAGGACGAGAACCCCCACGAGCTTGCGCGCTCGAGTCATGGGGAGATCAGACCAGATCCGGTGTCCCCGAACAACCGCACCGCGTTGTGCCAGCAGACCCGGTCCAGCCAGCCCTCGTCGAGGCCGGCCGACCGGCCCAGCAGTCGCTCCAGCCCCTCGAGCTGGTGGGAGTACTCGTACGGCAGGTTCGGGAAGTCGCTGCCGTAGAGGATCTTGTCCCCCAGTCCCGCCAACCGGGGCACCAGCACGTCGGGGAACGGGACGAAGAAGTCGGTGAACACCATGGTGGTGTCCAGGTAGGTGTGCTCGTGCTTCTCGGCCAGGTCCAGGAACTCCGCGAACTCCGGCGCTCCCAGGTGGGCCACCACGACCCGGACGTCAGGGTGCTTGGCGAGCAGCCGTTCGAGGTGCTCGGGTCCGGTGAAGGCGTTCCCCACCGGTCCGGACCCGACGTGGGTGATCACCGGCGTGCCCGCGGCGGCCAGCGCCTCCCAGGCCGGGTCGAGCAGCGGGTCGTCGAGCAGGAACTCCCCGACCTGCGTGTGCAGCTTGAAGACCTCGACCCCGTCGCTGACCAGCTCGGCGACGTACTCGCCGACGCCCGGCTCCGGGTAGAACGTCGCGGACCGCAGGCACTCGGGCACCGCGGCGGCCAGGTCGGCCGCCCAGTCGTTCAGGTAGCCGGCGACCCCGGGCTTGTGCGCGTACGGCAGCGCCGTGAACCGGCGTACGCCGAAGGAGCGCAGCTGCTCGACCCGCTCCTCGACGCTGCCCCGGTAGCGGATCGGCCAGGGCCGACCGATCTTCGGGCCGGCCTGGTCGAACTCGCGCCAGACCGCGGCCTGGATGTTCGCGGGCAGGAAGTGCACGTGCACGTCGAAGAGGCCCGGAACAGCCACCTCGATCAGTCCATGCCCTTCATCCGCCGACCGAGGACCTGCTGCTTCTCCCGGTTCGCCTGCCGCTCGGCCAGGGCGTTGCGCTTGTCGTAGGTCTTCTTGCCGCGAGCCAGCCCGAGCTCCACCTTGGCGCGGCCGTCCTTGAAGTACATCGAGAGCGGCACCAGCGTGAAGCCGCGCTCCTTGACCTTGGCGTCGATCTTGTCGATCTCGTGCCGGTTCAGCAGCATCTTGCGGACCCGCCGCGGCTCGTGGTTCGTCCAGGTCCCCTGGGTGTACTCGGGGATGTGCACGGCGTGCAGGAACGCCTCGCCGTCGTGGATCTCCGCGAAGCCGTCGCCCAGGGTCGCCCGACCGGCGCGCAACGACTTCACCTCGGTGCCGACGAGGACCAGGCCGGCCTCGAAGACGTCGTCGATGTGGTAGTCGTGCCGCGCCTTGCGGTTCTGCGCAATCAGCTTGCGCCCTTGCTCCTTGGGCATAGGGAGCAGTCTCTCAGCACCGGCAACTACAAATACTTCATGGGGTCCACGGCGGTGCCGTTGAGCATCACCGTGAAGTGCAGGTGGCAGGCCGTGGACCAGCCGGTCGTGCCGGCGTACGCCACCGTGTCGCCGCGCCCGACGTGATCGCCGGTGTGCGCCTTGTAGGAGCTGATGTGGTTGTAGATCAGCGTCATCGCCTTGCCGTTGACCTTGCCCACGTCGAGGTACAGCCGGTTGCCCCACACGTCCGAGTAGTACTCGTCGATGACGGTGCCGGCCGCACCGGCGCGCTCCGGCGTGCCGCACGGGGCGTGGAAGTCGACGCCGTCGTGCAGGCCCCAGTAGCCGTAGATCGGGTGCCGTCGCCAGCCGAACGGCGAGGTCACGTAGCCGGGCACGGGGCGGTAGAGGAAACCGTTCGAGGCGCCCTGGTACCCGCCGTGCTGCTTGCGGGCGCGGGCCAGGATGAGACGCTTGATCCGCGCCTCCTCCTTCTTCGAGGCTGCGAGCTTGCGGGCGTCGTGGGCGCGCATCTCCTGCGCCCAGGCGGCGGCGCCGTGGCGCTGGGTGACCAGGGTGGCGACCTGGGCCGAGAAGGCGGCGGCCTGCTTCTCCAGCGCCTTCTTGCGCTCGAGGTTCACCGCGGCGGCCTGACGCTGCTCGGCGACGACACCGCGGTACTGGGCGACCTTGGTCCGCTGGACGATCAGCAGCGCCTTCGCGGCCTTGAGCCGGTCGAGCATCGACTTCTCGGTGTCCATCAGGTTGTCGACCGTGTTCATCTGGGTGGTCAGGTCGCTGAAGTCCTGGGCGTTGAGCACCGCGGAGAGACCGAGCAGCCGCGGGTCGCCGTACTGGTAGTTCGAGGCCGCGAGCCGGCCGATGTCGGAACGCTGCTTCTTCACGTTCGCGATCCCGGTGGCCAGGTCGACCTGCGCCTTCTCCAGCGCCGCCTCGGCGGCGACCAGCTTGGCCTGCATCTGGGCGTCCAGAACGCGAGCGGCAGTCAGCTGCCCCTGGGTCTCGGCGAGCGTCTTCTGTGCCGTGGCCAGCTTGGCCTCCGCGGAGTGCAGCCGCGTGTAGGCCGCGGACAGGGCCTTGCTGGAGTCCTCGAGGTCGGCCTGGGCGGCCTTCACCTGGCCCTGGGCGTGGTTCTTCTTGTCGTGCAGGTCGTCGGCCTGGGCGCCGGAGAGCACCGGGCCCGCGACGAGCGCAGCGGTCGCCAGCACCGCCGCGGGCAGACGGACCTGCCGGCGGGTGCGGGGCGTACGGGGAAGGTTTCGCGCCACGGAGACGACCTGTTCATTACTGGGGAAGAAGTGAACTTGTGTGACCGTAGCGGACTGGAGTCAGACTTTGAGGTATTTGCGCGTCATCACGAGTGTCGGGACCAGCGTGATCAGGATCCCCAGCGCGGCGATCCCCCCGACGGCGACGAGCGCGTCGCGCCAGTCGATCCACTCGACGATCTGGGAGTGGTTGCGCAGCTTGCCGTAGATGACGACGTACATGAACGTGCCCAGGCTCGCAGTGGCGATCCCGACGCCGATCAGCGCCGCGACCAGCGTCTCCATCAGGAACGGCAGCGAGATGTAGAGGTTCGAGGCCCCGACCAACCGCATGATGCCGATCTCCTTGCGCCGCGCGAACGCCGCCAGCCGGATGGTGTTGCCGACCTGGAGCACGGCGGCGATCAGCAGGAACGCCGCGATGCCGATCGCGCCCCACTTCATCACCGTGATCCAGAAGTAGATCGGTTTGAGGACCTGGCGCAGGTCGTGCACCGAGGCGACGCCGTCGAGCCCGGAGAGCGCGGACTCGACTCCCTTGTACTTGTTGGGGTCCTTCAGCGTGATCCAGTACGAGTTCTGCATGTCGTTCGCGGTGACGGTGGAGTAGATCTCGCGCTCGGTCGCGTCCTTGGAGATGTAGACGCGCTTCCAGACCTGGAACGCCTGCTCCTTGCTCTGCGCGTAGTACGACTTCACCTCGGGATGCGTCTGGATGACGTTGACGATCGCGGCCTTCTGGGCCTCGTTCGTCTCCCCCGAGGTGCAGTGCGGGGTGCGCGAGTTCTGGTTGCACAGGAAGACGGTGATCTGGAGCTTGCTGCCCCAGTACTGCTCGGCCTTCTGGGCCTGGGCGTTGAGCAGCAGGCCCATCCCGACCAGGGTCAGGGAGACGAAGATCGTCACCACCAGCGCGATCGTCATGGAGACGTTGCGGCGCAGGCCGTTGCCGGTTTCGGTGAAGACGTAGCGGAGTTGCATCTGCTTCTCTCTGCTCGAAAGCTCTTAGTGCTGGAAGCCGTAGACGCCGCGGGACTGGTCCCGGACGACGGTTCCGTCGGAAAGCTCGATCACGCGCTTGCGCATCTGGTCGACGATGCCGGCGTCGTGGGTCGCCATCACCACCGTCGTGCCGGTGCGGTTGATCCGGTCGAGGAGCTTCATGATCCCGACGCTGGTGTTCGGGTCGAGGTTTCCGGTCGGCTCGTCCGCGATCAGGATCTGCGGCCGGTTGACGAACGCGCGCGCGATCGCCACGCGCTGCTGCTCGCCACCGGAGAGCTCGTCGGGCATCCGCCCACCCTTGCCCTCCAGCCCGACCAGCTCGAGGGTCTCGGGGACCACCAGGTTGATGTGGCTCTTGGGCTTGCCGATGACCTGGAGCGCGAACGCGACGTTCTCCGAGACGGTCTTGTTCGGCAGCAGCCGGAAGTCCTGGAACACCGTGCCGATCTTGCGACGCAGCGCCGGGACCTTCCAGCTCGCCATCCGGTTGATCTCCTTGCCGGCGACGTAGACGCGACCGTGGTTCGGACGCGCCTCCCGCAGCACCAGCCGGAGGAAGGTCGACTTGCCCGAGCCGGAAGCGCCGACGAGGAAGACGAACTCGCCCTTCTCGATATCGACGTTCACATTGCCCAGCGCCGCCCGGTTCTGGCCCGGGTAGGTGGTGGAGACGTTCTCGAAACGGATCACAGTCATCGGAGTCTAGGTCGTCCTCCAAGCCGATCCACGCAGGCACGGGCGCCGGGTGTGGCCCATTTCTCGTCTAGCCTTCGCGCATGCGCACGGTCCGGACGGCACTCCTCGGGGCGTTCACCCTCGCCCTGTGCCTGACCGCGACCGGTTGCGGCGGCGGGGGCCACCCGAAGCCCCCTCGGGCAGCCGAGCCGACCTCCTTGGCCCAGCTGCACCCCGACCGGATGCGGGTCGTCCGGGTCGCGTTCTGCGACCTGGTCCCCCGCCGGGCGGTGCGCGCAGCGTTGGCCGCGGCACCCACCCGGACCTCCAGCTGGCACAACGGGGACCCGGTCGCCGCGGCCGGGGGCGAGCTGGGCCACGAGTTCGGCTGCTCCTGGAGCGGGCCGCACGGCCGGCTGGCGCGGGCCTGGGTCTTCGCCCGACCGGTCAGCCCGGCCTTCGCCCGCACCCTGGTCCGCGCCGCGGACCGCGACCCCGGCTGCACCGCGCGAGCGGGAACGCGCTTCGGCCACCCCTCGCTGGTGCAGAGCTGCGTCCGCAGCGGCGCCCCGCGGCGGACCCGTCTCGCGGGGCTGTTCGGGGACACCTGGCTGAGCTGCGAGGTCGCCGGGCACGGCCCGGCGACGGCACTGCGCCAGCGCGCCGACGCGTGGTGCGTCAGCGTCGCCGACGCGCTCGATGCCGGTTAGGCGGAGCTCTCCGCGCCCCGGCGCCAGCGGATGCCGGCCTCGAGGAAGCCGTCGATGTCGCCGTCGAGCACGGCCTGGGGGTTGCCCGACTCGAACTCGGTGCGCAGGTCCTTGACCATCTGGTACGGGTTCAGGACGTAGCTGCGCATCTGGTCGCCCCACGACGCCTGCACGTCACCCTTCAGGTCCTTCTTCAGGGCGGCTTCCTCGGCCTTCTTCAGCGCGAGCAGCTTGGCCTTGAGGACCACCATCGCGGAGGCCTTGTTCTGCAGCTGCGACTTCTCGTTCTGGCAGGAGACCACCACGCCGGTGGGGATGTGGGTCAGTCGCACCGCCGAGTCGGTGGTGTTGACCGACTGGCCGCCCGGGCCGCCCGAGCGGAAGACGTCGGTGCGGATGTCGTTCTCGTCGACCTCGATCTCGTCGGTCTGCTCGAGCTGCGGGATCACCTCGACCGCGGCGAAGCTGGTCTGCCGGCGGCCCTGGTTGTCGAACGGGCTGATCCGCACCAGCCGGTGGGTGCCGGACTCGACCGAGAGGGTGCCGTACGCGTACGGCGCGTGCACCGCGAACTCGGCGGACTTGATCCCCGCCTCCTCCGCGTAGGAGACGTCGAAGACCTCGACGCTGTACTTGTTGCGCTCGGCCCAGCGGGTGTACATCCGCATCAGCATCTCGGCGAAGTCGGCCGCGTCGACGCCGCCGGCACCTGAGCGGATGCTCACGATCGCCTCGCGGGAGTCGTACTCGCCGTTGAGCAGGGTGCGGACCTCCAGTGCCTCGACCGACTTCGCGATCCGGTCGAGCTCGGCGCCGGCCTCGTTCAGCGACTCCTCGTCGGACTCCTCGGTGCCGAGCTCGACCATCAGCTCGACGTCCTCGAGTCGCGACTCCAGCGAGGTGAACCTCTCCATCTCCCCCTGCAGCGTGGAGAGCCGGCCGGTCACGCGCTGGGCGTTGCCCTGGTCGTCCCACAGGTTCGGGTCGGCGACCTCTTCGCCGAGGGTCGCGATCTCGCGGCGCATCTCGTCCAGGTCGAGCACCTTGCCGATGGTGCCCATGGTTGCCTTGAGCTGCTTGATCTCGGAGTCGTAGTCACGTGATGCCACAACGGGCAAGGCTACCGGTCGCAGGTGGCTGCCAAAAACCTGAACTGACCGCACCCGGACACGTGCTGTTTCCGTCAGCGCCAACACCGGTTCGGATTCCACGGCGAACCTGGAGCGGTGACCACCGTCCTGGCTCCGCCGGATGCCGGGACACGCGTCGCCCCTCACCGTCCGGCGACCGACGTCCCGCGGCTCCTGCAGTGGGTGAGCCTGGGTGTGGTCGTCGCCGGAGTGACGATGGGCCTCGTGGGGGCGCTGCGGACCGGGACCTCCTGGGACGAGCCGTTCCACGTCATGCGGCTGCGCAACTACCTCGACCACCAGATGTTCGGGCTGGACTGGTCGGGGAACCCGGACGACCCGGGGTCGAACACGTTGGTCTACGGCCCGGTGGCGATGCTGCTGCTGCACGGCCTCGGCGCCCTGGTGGGCGTCGAGCACTGGAACACCGTGTCGACCTCACCCGCGGCGTACGAGGTCCGCCACGTCGGCGTCGCGCTGATCGGCCTGGCCTGCACCGCCGCCGCGGCCGGCATCAGCCGGATCATCCTCGGTAGCTGGCGCTGGGGTCTGGTGACCGCAGCCGTCCTGCTCGCGCTGCCGATGTGGACCGGCCACCTGATGTTCAACATCAAGGACGTGCCGGTGGCGACCGGCTACACCCTGATCACGCTGGCCCTGGTCGCGATGGACCGGGCGGCCGGGCGGCCCGGGCTCCGCATCGCCGGCCTGGTCGCCGGGATCGTGCTGATGGTCGGCACCCGACCCGCGATGTTCTCGGCCGTCCTGGTGGCCCTGGTGGTCCTCGCCGTGACCAAGGGGCGCAGCGCGCTGCCCGAGGCCGCCGCCGGCGTCCTCGGCGCCGGGCTGCTGCTCGTGCTGGCGTACCCGACGGTCTTCTCCGACCCGACCAACCTGCTGCACTCGGCCGAGAAGTCCTCGAACTTCCGCGACGGCGACGACGCGGTGCTCGGCTACGTGCCGTTCCACGTGCTGGCCCAGGTCCCGTTGCTCCTGCTGGCGTTCCTCGCAGTCGGCCTGGTGGCCGTCGTACGGGGTCGCAGCGGGGCCAGCCACGCGCTCGTGCTCGCCCAGCTGCTCGCGCTACCGGTGGTGGCGATCCTGCGGCACTCCGACCTCTACAACGGCCTGCGCCAGCTGCTCTTCGCCGCGCCCGCCTGGGCCGTCGTCGTCACCATCGGCCTGGCGCACGCGGTGGCCTGGGCCCGCGAGAACAACCGCGTCCGTGCCGTCGGAGCAGTGGCCGCGGCCGCGCTGGTGCTGCCGGTCCTCGACCAGGTCACCCTGTTCCCGTACCAGTACACCTACTACAACGTGGCGCTGGACGCGACCGGCGTGCACGTGCCCTCGGACTACTGGCGGGTGAGCATCCGCGAGCTGCTGCCGCTGCTTCCCACCGACGGTCAGATCGTGTGCTCCCCGACCCGGACCGAGAGCGGTCGGACGGCCTTCCGGTTCGCCCAGGACACCAGCGCGGACTGCCGCACCGACGAGCTCGGTCCGCTCGCCTCGCGCTGGAGCGCCGAGCGGCTGCCCACGGTCGACCTGCTGCCGCACGAGCAATTCTACGTGATCATCGACCGGGGTCACCCGACGCCGGAGAACTGCACCCGGCTCGCCACCGTCGACCGGGTCCGGCACCTGCGCAGGCTGTCGATGACGTACGTCGCCCGCTGCACCCAGGCACCGCCGGTGATCGGCACCGCCCCGGTCGTGTTCGACCGCGACGCCGAGGAGGCCGAGGACGCCCTGGCGCCCGAGGCCTGGTCGTACGCGCCCGAGGGCTGGGTCGCCCGCGGGACCGCCACCGCCATCACTGCGCCGGGGGCCTCAGCCGTCCTCTCCTTCGCAGCCCCGCGTTCCTGCCAGGCCGGCGCCTGCGTCGTGGTCCTGGGGGCCGACTCCCCCAGCGACCTGACGGCCTCGGTCAACGGGTTGCCTCCCGCCCGCGTCGAGCACTCCCCGACCGGAACCGTCCGGATCTCGCTCCCGGCCCGCACCCGCACTGCCTGGATCACCTTCGCCCGCACGTCTGGAGAGCCACTCGGCCTCCAGGTCCACCAGCTCCGCGTCATCGCGCAGAAGAACTAGGAGAACTCACCATGTCGAGCAACGTCTGGGTCGTCGTACCCGCACTGAACGAGGCCGAGAACCTGCCGGTCGTGATCCCGGCGATCGTCAACGAGCTGGTCCTGCTCGGGGTCGACGGCCACGTCCTCGTCGTCGACGACGGGTCGACCGACAAGACCCGCGAGGTCGGCATCGACCTCGCCGACCGGCTCGGGCAGGTCGAGCTGCTCTCGCTCGGCCGCAACCAGGGCAAGGCCACCGCGCTCCGGCACGGCTTCGAGCGCGCGCTCGAGGCCGGCGCCGACGTGGTCGCGATGATGGACGCCGACGGCCAGGACGACCCCGCCGAGCTCGGCGTCCTGCTGGCCCGGATGGACGACGGCGCCGACCTGGTGACCGGTGCGCGCAACGAGGGGCGCAACGACCGCTTCATCAAGCGCAACACCTCCAAGATCTACAACGGCGCCACCGCCCGGCTCTCGGGCGTCCCCGGCAAGGACTTCAACTCCGGCTTCAAGGTGATGCGTGCGGAGGTCGCCCGCCAGGCGGCGCCGATGATGTACGGCGAGCTGCACCGCTACCTGACCGTGATCGCGCACTGGTTCGGGTTCAGCACCGCCGAGGTCACCGTGCAGCACCACCCGCGGCTGCACGGCACCAGCAAGTACGGCCTGGCCCGGTTCTGGCGCGGCTTCGTGGACCTGCTCACCGTCCGCTTCCTGATGTCCTACGAGAGCCGCCCCTCGCACCTGTTCAGCGGCGTCGGCCTGGCCAGCTTCGCCGTCGGCGGTCTGGGCCTGAGCTACCTGCTGGTGGAGAAGCTGGCCGGCGAGGCGATCGGCGGCCGCCCGCTGATGATCGCCTCGGTGACCGCGCTGCTGGCCGGCCTGCAGTTCGTCCTGTTCGGCCTGCTGGCCGAGCTCGTCGTCTACTCGCGCAACCGCGAGCGCGAGCGCGCGTGAGACCACCGCGGGCACTGGTCGCAGCCAGTGCCGTCGTCCTCGTGGTCTCCACCGTGCTCGCTGTGCTCGGCGCCCTCCACGCCGGCATCAGCACCGACGAGCCCATCCACGTGATGCGGTTGCGGAACTACTTCCACGACGGCTGGTACGGCCTGGACTGGGACTACGACGGTTCGGGTCCGGGCAGCGACGGCACCAACACCTTCGTCTACGCCCCGGTCGCGATGCTGCTGCTGCACGTCTGGAACGTCCTCTGGGGCGTCGAGGGCTGGGGCCACGTCTCGGCCAGCGCGCACGCCTACGACGTCCGTCACCTCGGCGTCGTGCTGATGGGCCTGGTCGGCCTGGGCGCGGTGGCGGCCACCGGGCGGGTGCTGCTGCGGTCCTGGGGCTGGGGCGTGGTCTCGGCCGCGATCCTGGCCGCGATCCCGATGTGGACCGGGCACGAGATGTTCAACGTCAAGGACGTCCCGGTCGCCACCGGCTACACCCTGGCCACCCTCGGCCTGCTCTGCTACGTCCGCTCCACCGCTGCGAGCCGACGCCTGGCCTTGGCCCGCGCGGCAACGCTGGCAGCGGGCCTGGTCCTCGCCATGGGCACCCGCCCGGGCATGTGGCCCGGCCTGTTCGGGGTGGTGGCCGTCGCGGTCGCCGGCATCTGGCTGACCCCCGGACCGCGTCGCGTCGCGGTGCGCACCACGGTCGAGCTGGGGGTCAGCTGCGCCGCAGCGGCGGCCGCGCTGATCGCGATCTACCCGAACCTCTTCGGCGACCCGCTGCGCGCTCTGCCGCGCACCACCGAGGGCTCCTCGCAGTTCCGCGACGGGCAGCCCCCGAACCGGCTGTACGTGCCCGGCCACCTGGTGACCGAGATCCCGACGCTGCTGCTGTTCTTCATCCTCACCGGGCTCGTCGTCGGCGGCCTGGTGGTGGCACAGCGCTGGCGCTCCGACCCGGTGCTCGCGGCTCGCGTCGGGCTCGTCGGCTTCCAGGCGTCCGCGATGCCGGTGGTGGCGGTGCTGGTGGGCTCGGACCTCTACAACGACCTGCGCCAGCTGCTGTTCTCCGGTCCTGCCTCGGCCGTCCTCGGTGCCTACGGCATGGCCTGGTGGCTCGAGCGCCCTCGGCAGCGCACCCGGCGCCTGGTCGCCCTCGGCGCGGTGGCCGGCCTGCTGCTGCCGCTGGTCGACCAGATCACCCTGCAGCCGTACCAGGTCACCTACGTGAACCTGGCCACCGACCTGGCCGCCGCGACGCGGCCGGCGGACCAACGTCCGGGCAGCGACTTCTGGCGGGTCAGCATCCCCGAGCTGATCGAGGGCCAGCAGCTCGACCACCAGCTGCTGTGCAAGGCGATGGTCGGCACGCTGCGGGGCCGGGCCTACCGCTTCATCAACGGGGGGCAGTACTCGACCAGCCGCAGCCTGGACTGCCGCGAGGAGGCGAACGGGCCGCTCGCGCCCGCCCACCTGGCGGTCGACCGCGCTCCCGGCGATCGCGTCTACGACGCGGTCTTCCTGCGCACGGCCCCGGTCAACTGCACGCCGCGCAACAAGGTCACCCGCTGGCGGCACGGCTTCGACGTGACGCTGACGGTGCTCGCCCGGTGCACCACCGATCCCCCGATCATGCCGCCGGAGGGCGTGTACGCCGACAGCACCGCGCTCGCCACCGCCCAGCAGCGCGACCTGTGGCGTTTCGCCGTGGACGGGTGGGAGCGGTGGCCGACACGGTTCGCCCTGTCGGCGCGCTCGCCGCAGGCCTGGATAGCGTTCCGTCCCGGTGGTCAGTGCCGGGTCTACGGGTGCACGTTGCAGATCAGCGGCTACGGTCCCTCCGACCTCACTGCGAGGGTGGGCGGTAGGCCGGTGCTGCTCCAGCGGACGCCGAGCGCGTTCCTGGTGCCGATCAGCGTCGAGCAGGCGTCAGCGGGTCACGGGGTGTGGATCTCGCTGCGACGGGCGAACGACGGCACACTCGGGGTCACGATGACCGGATTGGCCGAGCACGAGCTCGAGGGGAATCATTTGAAACCGACGGAAGGTCAGAGATGAAGAACGCGTACGTGTCCGGGGTCCGCGCCCTGCGGAAGGTCCTCGCCACGATCGGGGTGCTCGGACTCCTCGACCGGTGGGCGCGCCGCTCCCGGACCGGCCTGTGGGTCCGCTCGCTGTTCTCGATCTACGACCTCGCCGACCTGCTCCCGTACGACGTGCCGTGGTGGACCTTCAAGGCCTCCGACGAGGTCGCAGCAGTGCTCGAGGCCAAGCCGGATGCCCGCGTCTTCGAGTGGGGCTCGGGCGCGTCCACCGCCTGGCTGTCGCGGCGCGCCGGCTCGGTCACCTCGATCGAGCACGACGCGGTCTGGGCCGAGATCGTCCGCCCGGTGCTGCCCGCCAACGCCGCGGTGACGGTCGTCGAGCCGGTCCCGGCGACCGGCGCTGCCGGCGAGGAGCTGAGCGAGAAGGACGGCTTCGCGGGCCTCGACTTCGCCGAGTATGTTGCGGCCGTGGACTCGACCGAGGGGACCTACGACCTGATCGTGGTCGACGGCCGTGCCCGCAACGCCTGCTTCCGCCACGCCGTCACGCGACTGTCTCCCGGCGGCGTGCTCGTCTTCGACAACGTCGACCGTGAGCGCTACCGCGACGCGATCGCCCAGTCCCCGGTCCCGGTGGACGTCGAGTGGACCCGTGGCCTGACACCGGCCCTGCCGTACCCGACCCGGACCGCCCTGGTGAGGTTGCGTGGCTGAACGACGGTTCATGCCGGCGCTCCGCGCGCTCTTCCTCCTCGCCGTCGCGGGGTTCGCGTGGCTGGGCCTGCGCGGCCGCTTCGACGAGATCGGGAACGCCCTGGCCGACACCTCGGTGCTCGACGTCCTCGGCGCGCTGGCGCTCGTCCTGCTCGGCCTGACCGCGACCGGCATCCTCTGGCTGCGCCTGATGGCCGCCCTCGGCGCGGACCTGCCGTTGGTCGACGGGTCGGCGATGTTCTTCGTCGGCCAGCTGGGCAAGTACATCCCCGGCTCGGTGTGGTCGATCGGCGCCCAGGCGGACCGCGCCCGGCGCCACGACGTACCGGCGCGGGTGACGGTCGCAGCCGGGCTGGTGTTCCTGGGCTACAACGTCGACACCGCCGCGCTGCTCGGGTCCCTCGCCCTGATCAGCGGGAAGCTCGACCCCGACTGGCCGGCCTGGATCGCCTGGGTCGGTCTGGTGACCAGCCTGGCCGGGCTCACCCCCGCGCTCGTCCGCTTCCTGGGACGCAAGGTCGCCGGCCGCGAGCCGACCGTCGACCTCGCGGGCACCGTGGTGGTCGTCGCGCTGATGGCCCTCGCCTGGTCCAGCTACTCGGTGGCGTTGGTGCTGCTCTCCCCCGGCACGCCGTGGGAGCACCTGGTCGCTCTCGGCGGGGCTTTCACGATCGGCTATGCCGTCGGCGTGGTGGTCGTCTTCGCACCGGCCGGGGTCGGCGCGCGCGAGACCGTGTTCGTGCTGCTGCTCAGCCCGGTGACCAGCGTCGCGGGCGCGACCGCGCTCGCCCTCGTCGCCCGGGTCGTGCACACCGCCGCGGACGCGATCATCGCCGCGGGCTGGTCCTACGCCTCGCGCAGGCGGATCTTGAGCGCCGCCAGGTCGACCCCGTAGGGCAACGGCTTACCCGCCTTGAGCTTCGGCCCGGCCTGCAGGACCGGCTCGGCCCGGGTCAGCAGGGTCGCCAGGAACGCCTGCCCGAGGAAGATGCTCAACCCGGCGCCCGGGCAGCCCTGCGGGCCGTTCGAGAAGAAGTTGAACGACCAGCTCGAGGCAGCGTCCCCGCTGACCCATTCCTCCGGCGCGAACCGGTCGGCGTAGGGCACCAAGGCCCGGTTGCGGTGGTTGAACAGGTTGTGGATCAGCACCTGGGTGCCGGCCGGCACCAGCTCGCCGTTCTTGAACCGGACGTCGGAGTCGGTGACCCGGCCGAACAGCGAGGTCGTCGGCCACAGCCGCATGGTGTCCTGGATGCAGCCGGCCAGGTACTCGGCGCCGGCGATCGTCTTGATCGTGTCGAGCCGCTTGCCCGCGAGCTCGGCGCGCACCTCGGCCAGCGCCAGCGGGTGCCCGGCGAGCACCGCGATCGTCCGGAAAAGGTTCGCCGGAAGGGTGTCGCCCATCGCGAACAACCAGTGCACCAGCTGTCCGGCGGCGTCGACCTCGGCCGGCACCGCGCCGATCATCCCGGTCAGTGCCGCGGGGTCGGGCGCGCCGACGTACTCGGCGAGCAGGGCGTGGAACTGGTCGTAACCCTTGGCGGGCTTGCCCGGCATCTTGTTGCCGGCGTCCATCAACCGGCCGAGCAGGGTGGTGATCTTGGTGTCCTCGGCCGCGGCGTCCCCGAACACGACCCGCCGGGTCAGCCGCTGGAACGCCGTGTTCACGTCGTCCCACACGACCGGGCGATCCAGCTCCAGCAGCGCGTCGGCCTCCTCGGCGGCCTTGGCGAGGAACCCCTTCGCCAGCTTGTGGGTCGGCTTGCGGGTGTTCAGCACCGCCTCGGCGAACGCCCGTCGACTGCTCCACAGGTCGCCGCGGGAGAGCGTGAGTGCGTTCGGCTGGAACGCGGTCATGCCCTTCTTCTTGGCGTCCGGGTCCGGGGCGAACGGCGAGGGCGAACCCTCCAGCACGGTCCGGATGTCGTCCGGGTGGTGCACCAGCAGGGCCTCCTCGGCGACGACGCGCACGTAGAACGGGTCGACGCCGTACCGCTTCACCAGCGCGGCCGTGCAGCGGTACGCCAGCAGGTCCGCCTGCAGCACCCCGGCGGCGGAGACCACGGGCTGACGCTTGCGGAACAACCCCTGGACCACGTTCGGGACCGCGACCTGGGTCGAGAACAGCACCCCGTCCGCGAGCGAGGCGTGCTTGAAGTCGAGGCTCAAGCGCCTGCCTTCTTCCACGGGGCGAACGCGTTCTGGTTGCCTGCGAGCGCCGGGGCGAGCTCGGGGAAGTGCCGGACGATCACGTCACCCATGTTGTTCCGGTCGATCCACTCGATGCCCTGGGCGGTGTAGATCTCCGGGGTGTAGTCGCGGGTGAAGAACCGGTCGCTCTTCAGGCGGCGCGAGGCCATCAGGATGAAGATCCGGAACGCCGTGTCGGAGAACCCGAAGCCCTCCGGCGGCTTCTCGCCGAGGAGCCCGACCTGCAGGTCGACGTCGTCGACCGAGTCGTAGATCGACTCGATCTCGGCGTTCCACTCCGGGTTGTCGGTCAGCTTGTCGAACGACTTGATCCGCGGCATCCGCAGCTGCTCGCGGAAGTCGTTGTAGCGGCGGACGCCGCGCTCCCGGTCGCGCAGCACGTCCACGGTCCCGAGGTCGAGGTGCTGACCGGTGACGCGGGTGTGGTCCATCAGTGCCCGCGGGTGGTTGTGCAGCGTGATCGCACCCGGGTTCTCGGTGCCGAAGTGGTACATCAGGTCGGTCCAGCCGAACTTGTCCACGGCCGCCCGGGTGTCGTTGCCCATCAGGTCGTTGAACTCGACGTTCTCGATCAGCGCACCGGTGCGGTGGTCGTGGATCGGGTAGTCGTCCGGGATCAGCGGGTGCAGCCGGTAGACCGAGATGAACTCCTCGGTGATCGCGAACGAGGCGCCGTGGTGCTTGAGCTCGCTGCCGATGATGCCGGCGCCGGCCTCGAGGTCGAGGAGCTTGGTCAGGCCACGGGTCGCCTTCATCCACGCCGGCAGGGCGCCGTACCAGTTGGCGTGCATGCCGGTCTGCAGCACCGGGGTGTTGAGGATGCCCGGGGTCCACTCGACGGTGTGGATCTTCGCCATCAGAGCGGCGTTGACCAGCCGGGCGGTCAGGAACAGCTTCTCGTCGTCCCAGGACGGGTAGGACTTCTTGAGCATGTCGCAGATCGCGTTGTGCTCCTTGACGAACAGGGTGTGCAGCAGCGCCAGCCCGACCCAGTAGTTGTCGTTGAAGCCGGTCTTGTCGATGCCGGCCAGCAGCGGGTCCTCCTCGAGCGGCAGCTTGCCGTCGATGACGAGCAGCTTGCCGTCCGCCCCGGAGCGCAGCGCGCCGTTCTGCTCCTGGCTGGAGCCGTAGATCGCGGAGCCGTCCCACCAGTGGGTGACCTTGTTCAGGTACGTCGCCGGGCGGCCGTCCTCGGGGTCGCGGGTGCGGTCCCCGGTGGTCCGCTCGACGACCATCTCACCGTCCCAGTCGTCGTCCTCGGCCAGCTCGATCTCCAGGAGGCGGTCCGGGTCGTTGGTGCCGTGCCCGAACCAGCCGTGGTTCTGGAACTGGATCCAGGCGGCGGCGAGCACGTTCAGGCCGGTGGCGGGCTTGAACTCGTCGCGCCAGAACAGGGTCCGGCTGACCTCGCGCGGTGACGGGCTGAGCAGCCGCGGCGGCTCCTCGGCGGCGGTCGCCTCGAGCGGGAAGTTGCGGCCGAACCGGGTTCCCGCGGACCCCATGTCGGCGTCGAACGGGTCCTGCATCCTCCCGTCGTAGGTCCGGTAGGGCGGGAGGTTGTCGAGCTCCTTCTCGGTCACGTCGTCACGGGTGTCGTGCAGGTTGTCGTGCCGCAGGTCCTCGCGCAGAGCGGCGAGGTTGAGCGCGCCAGCCGGCCCCGGCAGCTTGTGCCACGGCACTCCGGCCTTGTTGACCGTCCGCCACACAGCGGCGTTGGTTCCCGTGATGATTCCGCGGATCGATGGCACTGCGGTGACCCCCTAGTCCGGCTCCCTGCGGGGAAGTTACCACCGGGCCGCGTCCACCGGGAGGGGCGAAGCGATACGTTGACGCGCGTGCCGTCCGTCCCCCTGCCGCCGCCGCGGTTCCTGCTCTGGCTGAGCGCAGCGGTCGTGGTCGCCGGGACCGTGATGGCCCTGGTCGGCGCTTTCCAGACCGGGATCACCCGCGACGAGTCGTACCACGTGACCCGGCTCGACAATTACCTCCACCACGGCGTCTACGCGCTGGACACGGCGGTGGCCGGGGACGACGCGACCGGGTCGGGCGAGAACACCTCGGTGTACGCCCCGGTGACAGCGCTGGTGCTGCACGCCGGGTCGGTGCTGCTCGGCCAGGAGGGCTGGGGCAGCGTGTCGGTGACTCCCGGCGCCTACGACACCCGCCACCTCGGGATCGTCCTGATCGGCCTGCTCGGGACCGCTGCGGCCGCCGGGATCGTCCGGTTGCTGCTGGGCTCGTGGCGCTGGGGACTGGTCGGTGCGGCCGTGCTGATGGCGCTGCCGATGTGGACCGGGCACCTGATGTTCAACATCAAGGACGTCCCGGTGGCGACCGGGTACACGCTGGTGACGCTCGCGCTCGTCGCCATGGTCTGCAACGAGGCTCGCAGACCCTTGCGGGTGGTCCTCCTGTTCGCAGGCGTCGTCCTCATGGTCGGCACCCGGCCCGCGATGGTCTCGGCCGCTGTGGCCGGCGTGCTGGTGCTGCTGGGGTCGCTGGCGCTCACCCGGCGTGACGCGCTGCGCAGCGCGGTCACCGAGGTCGCGGCGGCCGCGGTCGCGTCGTACGTGGTCCTGCTGGCGGTCTACCCGAAGGTGTTCGCGCACCCGGGCACCCTGCTCCAGTCCGGCGAGAAGTCGGCGAGCTTCAAGGGCGGCGCGACCACGTCCGTCGGCTACGTGCCGTTCTACGTCCTGGCCCAGACGCCGCTCCTGCTGCTGCTCTTCTCGGTCATCGGCGTGGTGGTGGCAGCCCGGTGGGTGCTGCGCCGCGAACCGCGCTCGACCGGCCTGCTGCTGGTCGGGACCCAGCTCGTGGCGCTCCCGCTGGTCGCGGTGGTGAGCCACTCCGACCTCTACAACGGCCTGCGCCAGCTGCTGTTCTTCGCGCCGGCCTGGGCGGTCCTCGCGACGCTCGGGATCGCCCTGGTCCGCTGGCAACGGGCCGCTGCTGCGGTGGCCGCGCTGGCGCTGGTCGCCCCGATGGTCGACCAGGCGATCGAGTTCCCCTACCAGTACACCTACTTCAACGCCGCGTACGACGCCGCCGTGGGCACGCACCGTCCGTACGGCGTGCAGACCGACTACTGGCGGGCGAGCGCCCCCGAGCTGCTGGGCCACATCCCCACCGACGGCCAGGTGATCTGCGGACCGAACCGCACCGGTGGCCAAGCCCGCCGCTACAGCACCGGGCCCGGTCGCAGCGTCGACTGCCGGGTCGACCCGCTCGGCCCGCTGGCGTCGTTCTGGAAGGCCGACCGCAAGCCGCTGGGCGACACGTTGCCGCACGCGGAGTTCTACGCGGTGATCGACAACGACTACCCGCTGCCCCGCAACTGCTCGCGAATGTCCGCGGTCACCCGTCCGCGCCACGGCCGGACGATCACGATGCTCTACCTGGCCCGCTGCACCTCGGGACGGCTCCCGGCGCTGACCACCCGGCCGGTGCGCTTCGCCCCGGCCGACGGCCACCGGGTCACCGCCGACTTCTGGCGCTACCTGCCGCGGGGCTGGGTCAAGCACAGCGACACCGGCGGGATGGACGCGGGCGAGCAGAGCCCGGTCATCGCCTTCCGCGCCCCCGCTGCCTGCGCGAGCGGCCCCTGCACCCTGGCGCTCGACGCGTCCGGCTCCGGGCACCTCACCGCCGAGGTCAACGGCCACGAGACCGAGGTGGTCGCGTCCGGGGAGCGCCTGCTGGTGCGGCTTCCGGTCGGGACACGGGATGCTTGGATCACGTTCGGCAGCGCTCTGAACAATCTGCGCGTGCGCAGCATCTCGATGGAAGAAGGCTCATGACCCGCACCCTCTGGATCGTCGTTCCGGCCCTCAACGAGGCTGAGAACCTCGTCGAGGTGGTCCCGGCGATGGTCGCCGAGCTCGACAAGCTCGCCCTCGACGGCCACGTCCTCGTCGTCGACGACGGCTCCACGGACGCGACCGCGGCAGTGACCCGGCAGCTGGGCGAGCAGCACCCGAACGTCCAGCTGCTGAGCATGGGCCGAAACCAGGGCAAGGCGACCGCGCTGCGCCACGGCTTCGAGCTCGCCCTCGCGGGCGGCGCCGAGGTCATCGCGATGATGGACGCCGACGGCCAGGACGACCCCACCGAGCTCGGCGTGCTGCTGGCCCGTCTCGACGACGGCGCGGACCTGGTCACCGGCGCTCGCAACGAGGGACGCAACGACCGCTTCATCAAGCGCAACACCTCGAAGATCTACAACGGCGTCACCGCCCGACTCTCCGGCGTGCCCGGCAAGGACTTCAACTCCGGTTTCAAGGTGATGCGGGCCGACGTCGCGACCCACTCCTCCTCGATGATGTACGGCGAGCTGCACCGGTACCTGACGGTGATCGCGCACTGGCTGGGCTTCCGGACTGCCGAGGTGACCGTCCAGCACCACGAGCGGCTGCACGGCCGGACGAAGTACGGACCGGCCCGCTTCTGGCGCGGGTTCGTCGACCTGCTGACCGTCCGGTTCCTGATGTCGTACGAGAGCCGGCCCTCGCACCTGTTCAGCGGCATCGGCATCTCCAGCCTCGGCGCCGGGTCGCTGATCATGCTGTACCTGCTGGTGGACAAGATCCGCGGCGAGGCGATCGGCGGTCGCCCCCTGATGATCGCCGGCGTCGTGCTGCTCCTCGGCGGCATGCAGCTGGTGCTGTTCGGCCTGCTGGCCGAGCTCGTCGTGTACTCGCGCCAGCGCCACCGCCGCTAGGCGGCGACCAGCCCCCGCGGGTCGAGGCCGAACTCCCACCACAGGTCGGGGCGTTCGACGAGCGCGTGCTTGGCCTTGTGGTGGAAGCGGCACCGCGGTCGCAGGTTCCTCGTGTCGGTCGGCCCGAGCGGCCAGGGCTGGTCGTGGTCGAGCTCGCACACGACCGCGGGCCGGTCGCACGCCGGGTGCGCGCACGTCGGCTGCACCGCCACCACCGACCGCCAGATCGGCGCCGTCGGCTGGTAGCTCTTCGTCGACAGGCTCACCGGGTCGCCCTGCGGATCCGTGAGCAGCCGGTACCAGGTGGCGCCCTCGCCCAGCGCGATCGCGCGGGCCAGCTCAGCGGGGATCACCGCCCCGCCGGACAGCGTGGCCGGGTCGTCCGCGAGGCCGGCGAGCGTCTCCAGGGACACGGTCACGTTGATGATCGGCCGGGCGAACTGCGGCACCGGGACCCCGTCGGCGAGGCCGACGATCAGGTCGATCGCCAGGTCGGACATCAGCTGCCGGACCGAGCGCGGGTCTCCTTCGGCTCGCTTCGCCTTGGCCGCCAGGTGCAGCCGCCGCTCGGCGATCAACACCTTGTCGACCGAGCTGGTGACCGACAGGGCTCCCATCCCGTCCCCGAGGTCGATGGCGCGTGCCGCCCGGTCGTCGTACGCGCGCACGAACTCCGCGTCGGCCGGGGCCAGCTTGCGGGTCTCGTAGTTCAGCTTGTTGCGCAGCTGGGTGATCGTGCAGGTCACCACCGAGATGTTGAACTCCGGGAACGCTCGCAGGTGCTGGCGCAAGAACTGCGCCACCCGCGGCGCCACGACGGCCCAGTCAGCCGGGTCGTCCAGCCGGTGCCGCACGATGTCGGCGATCGTCATCGCGCGGAAGCGGTCGAGCGCGCCGGACAGGCAGAGCTCCCAGACCTCGGTCAGGTGCTCGGCGAGGAACAGGGCGATGTTCAGCTGGCTGCGGGAGAAGCGGGCACCGGTCGCCCAGACCTCGCTGGTCTTCAGCGCGGTCCACTCGCGAGCGGTCATCGCGAAGCTGCCGTCGGTGTCCGGCTGCCGGCGGTGCAGCTCGACCAGCCGCGCCCAGCGCCGAGCGCTCGCCCGGTTCTCGAGGACCAGGTCCTCCACGCCGCCGTAGAGCAGGTCGTGGTCGTTCAGTACTGCGGTGTTGAAGTCGTCCATGCCCGGGTTCCCTCCGAGAACCACGTGTCCCTGGGAAGAGGAAACCAGCCACCACCGACAGTCTTCACCGGGCTCCGACCTCAACACCGAGGTGTTGGAACCTCAGACCTCGCGTTCCAGCACCTCGGTGAATTGGAGCTGCTCCAGCGCCAACGGGTCCTCGGCGCCGGCCTCGATCTCGTCCCAGGTGCGCGGCGCAGCCACCGTCGGGAACTCCCGCCCGCGCAACGAGTACGGCGCGATCGTGGTCTTCGCCCCGACGTTCTGCGACCAGTCGAAGAAGACCTTGCCGCCCCGGCGCGCCTTGGCCATCTGGGAGACGATCAGCTTCGGCTGCTCGGCCTCGAGCTCCTCGGCGACCGCCTTGGCGTAGTCGCGGATCTCGTCCGAGCTGCGGGTCCCGTCGAGATCGGCGTACAGGTGGACACCCTTGGAGCCGCTGGTGACCGCCCAGGTCTCCAGGCCGTCGGCAGCCAGCCGCTCGCGGACCATCAGCGCGACCTGCGAGCACTCCATCAGACCAGCCGGCTCACCGGGGTCCAGGTCGATGACCATCCGGTTCGGGTTCACCGGCAGCCCGTCGGCATCGACGGTCCACTGGTGCACGTGCAGCTCGAGGGCGGCCAGGTTGACCATCCAGGTCAGGGTCGCCAGCGAGTCCACGACCGGGAACCGCAGCTCGCCGTCCTCTTTCGACTTCGTCCGCGATCCCGAGGTCGGCACCGTCACGACCCGGACCCAGCTCGGCGTACCGCCGGGGATGTTCTTCTCGAAGAAGCTCTTGTCCCCCGTGCCGTGCGGCCAGCGGATCCGGGTCACCGCACGGTCGGCGAGGCCGGGGAGCAGCTTCGGGGCGATCTGCGCGTAGTACTGCAGCACCTCGGCCTTGGTGGTCCCGGTCCGGGGGTACATCACCTTGTCCAGGTTCACCAACGTCAGGGTCCGTCCCTCGACGTCGACCTGGACCTCCTTGCGCTCCACCATCAGGCCAGGTCCTCCGCGTCGAGATCGGTACGGATCCCACGGTAGGCGGGCTGGCGGAGCCGACCGTCCGGGGTCAGGGTCAGGTACTGCACGTCGACGATCACCGCCGGCTCGACCCAGACCGTGCCATCGGTGTCGACCCGCGGAAGAGCCTCGGTGAACGGAGAGGCGTCACGGGCGAGCGGACGCAGCAGCTCGCCGAGCTTCTGACCGGCCTTGCCGGCGATGCCGGACCCGACCCGGCCGCGGAAGACCAGGCCGTCGTCCGTCGGCTGGCCGACCAGGACGGCGCCCAGTCGGCTCCCGCTGCCGGTCTCGTGGCGGTAGCCGCCGACGAGGAACGACCCCGTCGGCCGGATGGGGAACTTCAACCAGTCCTTGCTGCGCCGGTCCGGGTGGTAGCGCGAGTCCAGCTTCTTGCTGACGATGCCCTCCAGGCCCTGCGCCTCGGCGGCGCCGAGCAGCACGGACCCGTCGTCGTAGGTCGGCGGTACCTGCCAGGCCACGTCGTCGAGGCCGAGGGCTTCGAGCTGCTCGCGCCGTTCGGCGAGCGGACGGGCCTGCAGGTCGGTGCCGTCGAGGGCGAGCAGGTCGAAGGCGAGGTAGGTGACCGGGTTGGTCCTCGCCAGCTGTGCTGCCTTGCGCGGGTCCCGCACGTGCATCCGGTCGGCCAGCATGCTGAAGCTCGGTACGCCGGAGCCGAGAGCGACGATCTCGCCGTCCAGCAGGAGGTCGTGACCCAGAGCGCCCAGACCGAGCAGCTCCGGGTACGCCGCGGTCACGTCGTTCTCGTTGCGCGAGGTGATCCGGACCTGTCCGTCGCGGACCTCGATCAGCGCCCGGATGCCGTCCCACTTCACCTCGTGCGCCCAGCCGCCGCCGGCAGGGACGTGGTCGCCCCGGGTCGCGAGCATCGGCTTCATGGCGCCATCTTGCCGTGCTCGCGCCCGGGGCGCGTCGGGGATCAGCCCGCCTTGCTGAAGGTGACCGGGCCGCCCCCGCCGCCGGCCGGACCCTTGAACTGGAAGTTCGGCGAGAAGCCGCCGCGGTCGTTGATCTCGGTGCTGGCGCCGGAGATGGCCGCATCGACGTCGGCGAGGACCACCCGGTCGCCCGACCTCAGGCCACTCGTGATCGCCACCGCGCGGGCGCCGACGGCACCGACCTTCACCGTCCTGCGGGACAACGTGCGGCCGTCCCAGGTGCTGACGGTGGCGGTGGCGCCGGTGCCGCGGCGGGTGAGGGCCGAGATCGGCACCGTGACGACGTCCTCGGCCGTGGCGAGCACGATCTCCATCACCGCCCGGGAGCCTGCCGGCAGCGAGATCGTCGGGTTCGGGACGGTGACGGTCACCGGGTAGGCAGTCGTGCCGGACGACGAGTCCGCGACCAGGCCGATCGACGTGACCGTGCCGATGGTGCTCCTGGCGCTGCCGGGAACACCGACCCGCGCCGTCTGGCCCACCTCGACGCTGCCCACCTGGGACTCGGTGACCGTGCCGGTGATCGTGACGGCGACTCCTCCGACGACCGTCGCGACGGTGCTGCCGGCCGAGACCGTGTCGCCGACAGCAGCGTCGAGGGCGACCACCCTGCCGGCGCGGGTGGACCGCAGGGTGGCCTGGGCCCGGTTCTGCCGGGCCGTGACCACGGCGGCGTCGGCCTCCTCGATCCTCGCCTGGTCGGAAGCGAGCTGGGCCGCCGTCACCGTGGCGCCGCTGCTGCTGTCACTGCCGTCGGTCGGGGTGGTCGGGGTGGTCGCGTCGTCGGTCGCGCTGACCTTCGGGTGGCTGCTGCCCTGCACCGATCCGAGGGCCTGGCCGAGCAGCTGGCCGAGCCCGCCCAGCGCCTTGGCCAGGGCGTCCTGGGCGTCGCTGACGACGTCCTGCGCCTGCTGCACGGCCGCCAGAGCGGTGTCACAGCCGGGGTCCACCGGCGGGGTGGCACTCGGGGTGGCACTCGGGGTCGCGCTCGTGGCGGCGCACGCCTGCTGCTGGGCCGCCAAGGCGTCCTTGGCGGCGGCGAGTGCTTGCGAGGCATGGCTCTGGGCGAGCACCACGTCGTCCTGGGCCTTCTCGAGGTCCTTGAGGAGCTTGGCCGTAGCACCCGAGTCGCCCGAGTCGCTGCCCGACGGCGTCGTCGGGCTGGACGGGGTGGTCGGGGAGCTCGGCTTCTGCACGTCGGCGACGGCGGAGGCCTGCGAGGCCCGGTCGCTCGCCAGTTGGGCGACGGCCCTCGCGAGGTCAGCCTTGGCCTGGGTCAGGGCGGCATCGAGATCGGTGGTGTCGAGCCTGCCGATCACCTGGCCCGCCTTCACCGTGTCCCCCACCGCGACCAGCAGCGACGCGAGCGTGCCGTCGGTGCCGAAGCCCAGGTCCGCCCGCCTGGCGGCATCGACCAGGCCGGTGATCGACAGGGTCTGCTCGACGTCCGAGGTCCTCGCGGCGGCAGTCCGGTAGTGCGCAGGCGGGTCGCCCCCGGTCACGGCGTAGGCCGTCCCGGTGCCGAGCACCGTCACCGTCGCCAGGCCGAGGACCGACCAGCGCAGCTGCTTGCGGGCCAGTCTCATCACGACGCCTGGGTGCTGGTGCCGGCGGAACCACTCGGCACGCCGTCGCGGGAGCGGAAGAACCCGCCGCCGCACTCACCGTGGACGGCTGCGCTCAGCGCGATCGTCGTCGCGGTGAGGGCCCCGGTGCTGTCGGTCGCGCCCCGGGCGTTCATGCAGCTGCCGACCTTGACGTCGGACGCGGCTGCGGCCGCCGTCCTCGTGTAGGTCGTGCTGCTGCTGGTGCTGACGGTGACCGGGGTTGTCGAGCTGACGGTGAAACCGGTCCCGGAGACCGCGGTCACCTTGCCGAAGGCACCGAAGGATCCCCGGACCCGGCTGGTGCCGTCCGGGGCGCCGGTGGGCGGAGGGCCGCTGAAGCTCGGGCCGCCGGAGCCGCCGCCTGGACCGGGGAGCTGCGCGGTGCAGCTGCCGGTGGTCGCGGTGATCCTGACCCGGCCGGCAGCGACCGTGGCGTCGTCGGTCGAGGTCGAGGAGGACGAGGTGTCCGTCCGGGGCGGCGTGACCATCACGCAGTCCCCGACCTTGACGTCCGCCAACGTCGCCGCGACCTCGTGGGTGAACTTCGTGCTGCTGGTCCAGGTCACGGCGACCTGCCCGTCCTGCTGGCTCTGCACCTGGGCGGTGGAACCGCTGACGTCAGCCACCTTGCCGTTGGCTCCGGGGAACGGGCCCGCACCCTGCTGGGCGGTCTGCGGCCCTGACGTCGAGCTGCTGGAGGGTGTCGTCGCGTCGTTCTTGTCCTGGCTGCCGCAGGCCGAGGCCCCGGCGAGCAGCACTGCGACGCCGCAGGCGGCCGCGATCCGGTTGTCCATGGTTCTCCTCGTTCGTCTCATTCGTTGCGAAGTGCGTCGATGGGGGTGAGCCGTGCGGCCCTGCTGGCCGGGTAGACGCCGAAGCCGACGCCGAGCCCGAGGGCTACTCCGAGGGCCGCCGCGACGGCCGGGGCCGAGACGCTCACGGGCTGGTCGATGAACGACGGCAGGACCGTGGCGCCGACGACACCGATGGCCGCCCCGATCGCACCGCCGGCGACGCCCAGCAGGGAGGCCTCGAGCAGGAACTGGCGGCGGATGGTGGACGGCGTGGCACCGAGGGCCTTGCGCAGCCCGATCTCCCGGATCCGCTCGGTGACCGAGACCAGCATGATGTTCATGACCCCGATGCCGCCGACCAGCAGCGAGATCGCGGCGATACCCGCCAGCAGGATCGTCATCGTCTTGTTGGTCGAGTTCGCGGTGCTCAGCAAGGCATCCTGGGTGGCGATGCTGAAGTCCGCCGAGGTGCTGGTCACGTCGTGCGCGGTCAGCAGGGCCGCGTTCACCTCCTGGTAGGCGGCGCTGAGCACGTCGGCCGACCTCGCCTCGACGTACACGGTCGACAGCGAGGTGCTGGTCGAGCCGCTCAGTCGCTGCGCGGTGGTGATGGGGACGACTGCCAGGTCGTCCTCGTTGCTGTCGTCCGAGCTCGCGCCGGAGGTCGCCAGCACCCCGATCACGGTCAGCGAGGTGCCGTCCGCGGTGACCGTCTGGCCGACCGGGTTGCCCCGGCTGAACAGCTCGCTGGCGGCGTCCGGCCCGAGCACGACCACGTTCGCTCCCGAGGCGACCTCCGCGTCGCTGAAGAACCGTCCGGAGGACAACGTGCGCTTACGGACCTGCTGCCAGGTCGTGGTGGTGCCGACGATCTTCGTGGTCCAGTTCGTCGTGCCCGCGGTCACCGAGGTCGAGGACGAGGTCGCCGGGGCCACCCGGGCCACGTCCGGGGCCACCGCCTTGTCCGCAACAGCCTCGGCGTCCGCCAGGCTGAGCGAGGACGCCGAACCGAATCCGCCCCGGACGCCGCCGGAGCCGGTGCTGCTGCCCGGCGAGACGATCAACAGGTTCGACCCGAGCGCGTCGATCTGGCTGCGCACCTGGTCCTGGGCACCGAGGCCGAGCCCGACGGTGAGGACCACCGAGGAGATGCCGATGATGATCCCGAGCATGGTCAGCAGCGAGCGCAGCCGGTGCGCGCGGATCGCCGAGCCTGCCGTGCGCAGCGTCTCCAGCCAGCTCACGAGATCTCTCCGTCGTGGATGGTGAGCACCCGGTCGGCCTGCGCCGCGATGTCGTTCTCGTGGGTGATCAGCACGATGGTCCGACCGGCCTCGTGCAGCTCGCGGAACAGGCCGAGCACGTCCGCGGAGGACACCGAGTCCAAGTTGCCGGTCGGCTCGTCGGCCAGGATCATCGACGGCTCGGTGACCAGGGCCCGCGCCACCGCGACCCGCTGCTGCTGGCCTCCGGACAGCTCGCCGGGACGGTGCTCGGCGCGGTCGGAGAGCCCGACCCGTTCCAGGGCCGCTCGGGCCCGCTGCTCGCGCTCGGCCGGTCCGACGCCGGCGTACACCAGCGGCAGTGCGACGTTGCGCAGGGCGTTCAGGTCGGGCAGCAGGTTGAACTGCTGGAAGACGAAGCCGATCTCCCTGTTGCGGATGTGCGCGAGCTCGGTCTCCTCCAGGTCGCTGACGTCGCGCCCGGCGAGCTCGTAACGACCCTGGCTGGGCACGTCCAGGCAGCCGAGGATGTGCATCAGCGTCGACTTGCCCGACCCCGAGGGGCCGACGATCGCGACGTACTCGCCCTCGTCGATCCGGACGTCGATGCCGCGCAGCGCCTCGACCGCGACCGCGCCGGTGGCGTAGGTCTTGCGGACGCCGTCGAGCTCGATGATCGCGTGCGTGCTCACTTGCCGCTCACGAACTGCCCGGCCGGGCCGCCACCAGGGAAGGTGCCGCTGAAGGACGGCCCGTTGCCGCCGCTGCCCTTGTTGTCGAACAGTCCGCCACTCGGGGCGTTGCCGCCACCGCCGGCCTTGAAGCTGATCACCTCGACGGTGTCACCCTCCTTCAACCCGCTCTTCACCTCGGTCTGGGCGCCGTACGCCGTGCCGAGGGTGACCGTGGTCCTGGTGCGCTTCTTGCCGGCCAGCACGTAGACGAAGGTGCTGCCGTCGGAGGAGTGCAGCGCCTGGGTCGGCACGGTGAGGACGTTGGTCGCCTGCTTGGTGGTGATGGCGACGGAGGCGCTCGAGCCCGGGTAGAGCCCGGTCGGGGTGCCGGTGACGCTGATCGTCACCGGGAACTGCGCCGCCCCGCTGTCCGAGGCGCTGGCGATCCTGCCGATCTCGGTCACCGTGCCGAAGACGTCCGCGCCGCCACCGGTCGGGGTGATGGTGGCCTGCATCCCGGTCTTCAGCGCGCTGACGTCGTTCGCGGAGACGTTCGCGTCGACCAGCAGCTTGTGCGGGGAGATCACGGTGATGCCCGTGGACGACGAGCTGTCCGCCGCCGGCTGGTTGCCTCCGGAGCCGGCCACGTCACCGACTGCGTAGCTGACCGCGCTCACCGTCCCGGTGAACGGCGCCCGCAGGGTCGCGTTGTCGACCGAGTCCTGGGCCTGGGCCAGCGCGGACTCGGCCGAGGCCACCGAGGCCGCGTCGGCGGAGACCTGGCTGGAGGAACCCCCGGAGTCCTCGGAGAGCTGGATGCGGGCGGCCCTGAGCTGGGCCCGGGCTGCGTCGCGCTGGGCGATCAGTGCGGTGTCGTCGATCTTGGCGAGCACGTCGCCCTGCTCGACGACGTCCCCGGCCTGCACCGCTACCCGGGTGACCGTGCCAGAGGAGGTGAACGCCAGGTCGACGTCCTTCTTCGGGGTGATCGTGCCGGTGGCCGTGACCGTCGACCGGTAGGTGCCGCGGGAGACGGTGGCGGTGACCGAGGTGGTGTCGCCGGCGGCGTCCGGCTTGAAGTGGTACCAGCTGCCGGCGCCGGCGAGCAGGGCAACCAGGCCCAGCACCAGCCAGCGCCGGCGCACCTGGCGCAGCCGCTGCCACACAGCAGGGAGAGAGGGGATCGGAGGCATGCGGCGAGCGTGTCGGCGGGCGCTGTGCGGCTGCTCCGCGGACCTTGTGAGGACCCTGTGAACACCAACTGGGTGGCAGAGCGGCCGGTCAGGGGTAATGCTGGGTACATGCGAGCAATCTGGAAGGGCGCGGTCTCCTTCGGCCTGGTCAGTGTCCCGGTGAAGCTGTACTCCGCGACCGAGAACAAGGACATCTCCTTCCGGCAGGTGCATGCCAAGGACGGCGGCCGGATCAAGTACCAGCGGATCTGCAGCCTGGACGGCGAGGAGGTCGCGTTCGCCGACATCGCGAAGGGCTACGAGACCGAGGACGGCGAGATGGTCATCCTCGACGACTCCGACATGGCCGAGCTGCCGGCCGCCAGCAGCCGCGAGATCAGCGTCGAGAAGTTCGTCCCGAGCGACCAGATCGACCCGATGCTCTTCGAGAAGTCCTACTACCTCGAGCCGGAGAAGGTCGGGGCCAAGCCGTACGCGCTGCTCCGCAAGGCCCTCGAGGAGTCCGACCGGATGGCCCTGGTCACCGTGAGCCTGCGCAACCGGATGTCGCTGGCCGTGCTGCGCGTGCGCGAGGACGTCATCGTGCTGCAGACGATGATGTGGCCCGACGAGATCCGCACACCCGACTTCGGGGCCGTCGACGTCGAGGACGCCAAGCCGGCCGAGGTGAAGATGGCCAACATGCTCGTGGAGACGCTGGCCGGGGACTTCGTCCCCGACGAGTTCGAGGACGACTACCGCGAGGCGGTCGAGGCCCTGGTCAAGGCGAAGATCGAGGGCGGCGAGCTGAAGGCGGCTCCGGCGCCCGCCAAGACCGGCGGCGAGGTGGTCGACCTGCTGGCCGCCCTGCAGCGCTCGGTCGACGCCGCGAAGACCGCCCGCGGCGAGAGCGCCGCCGAAGAACTGGACCAGACCAGTTCCCCGCGCAAGGGCACACCGAGGAAGACCACCAAGACCGCCTCAAAACGGGCGTCGAGCACGGCAAAGACCACGAAGAAGGCCAGCGCGAAGAAGGCTTCGACAACCAGCGCCAAGAAAACGGCGAAGAAGGCCAGCTGACCGAATCAGCCCCTTTTTCATAACCCGTAACCAAATGGTGGTTTATGGCGTTGAGATCTTCGTCATCTTTTGCCACACGAGACGCAAGACTCGTAGGATGAGGCTCGTTCCTTGGTGCAAGGAACACCAGCATCACTAGTTCAATCAAGTGTCATCGAGTTACATTTCACGGCGTCGCGGAATTGCGGGGCCCTGCCGGGAGGAACCACCTTGAACCGACGTGCGTTGCGATTCAGCGCGATCGTGGGAGCCGCTGCGCTCTCCACGCTCGCCATCGCGCCCGCCTTCGCCGCTGCGACGGGTACGTCGCAAGCGACGGCCCAGAGTCTGCAGCTCTCTATCGCTGGCAACAGCGTGATCGCACAGCAGACCTCGAGCTCCAACGACGGATCTGACGAGACCGTCACGGACAACAGCACTGTGCCGACCCTGGCCGACCTGCTGCCGGCGACCAACCTGCTTGGTGTGGGTGTGGCTCCGCAGGCTGCTGTCGCCAAGCCCGACGGCACCTCCTACGCCTGCGCCGGCATCGCCGGTACCGGTGGCGGCATCGTCACCGTCGGCGGTAGCAAGTGCGACCTGAACGGTCAGCCGCTGACCATCGACCTGGCGCACCTGGACCTCGGCAACGTGATCCTGGGCGACCAGAGCGCCCTGGGCTCCGCCCTGGCTCCGCTGTCCGTCATCCTGCAGCCGCTCGGTATCGCCCTGAACCAGGTCGTCACCGCGCTCTCCAGCGGACTGGCCAGCACCCCCCTCGGCGAGATCACCATCGGTGGTTCGCTCTCCGCGATCGAGGGCTCCTGCCAGGCCGACCCGGACGCTGCTACCGGTGACACCCGACTGGTCGACTCCTCGGGCGGCTCGGCCGACACCCCGATCAGCGTCACGCTGCCGGGCGTTGCCGACCCGATCGTCCTGCTGAACCTGCCGGCCAACCCGCCGAAGGACACCAACGTCCTGATCAACCTGGACACCGTCACCCAGACGCTGATCACCGCCCTCAACACCGAGCTCAACACCGCCGTCGGCGGCGCGCTCGGTGGCCTGGGTCTCGGCGCCGCCCTGCAGACCGTTCAGGACCAGGTCGTCACCGTCCTCGTCGCGAACCTGCAGCCGCTGCTGACCGCCCTGAACGACAACCTGCTCAGCATCGTGCTGAACCACCAGGTGTCGAGCGACGGCGGCAAGAAGATCGACGTCACCGCGCTGTCCCTGGACGTGCTGCCGGCTGCCGCGCAGTTCGCTGGTGCGTCGCTGATCAGCGGTTCCATCGGCAAGGTCTCCTGCGGCCCGAACACCCGCATCAACACCACGCCGAACCCGCCGACGACGACCCCGACCGACAACGAGAAGCCGCCGACGGTGGTTGACTCCGGTGTCGCCGGCCAGGCGAACCACACCGCCCGGGACGTGCTGACCGCGACTGCAGCCCTGATGCTGCTGGCCGGCACCGCTGGTCTCATCGGCTACCGCCGCATGCTGACCAAGTGACCCTGGGTCATCAACAGCACGACTAAGTGATTAGAGGCAAAGCCGGCGATCGCGTCGGAGGAGCAAGCAAGAGACTTCTGGTCCTGCTCCTCGCGATGGTGATCGCCGGCTTTGCCATTCCCTCCCCCGGGCTGAGCACCGCTGGACCCGACGAGGGCTACGGGCAGGGTCGCTACCACGCGCTGGCGCGGCCGGCCGTGCCGGAGCTGCTGATCGTCCCCTCGATCGAGCTGCAGGCACCGATCATCCCCATCTCCGTGGACGCCGACCGGGTGCTGCACCCGCCGGCCGACGTGCACGAGGTCGGCTGGTGGCGCGGCAGCGCCAAGGCCGGCTCCCCGAAGGGTCAGACCCTGATCACCGGCCACACCGTGCACACCGGCGGCGGCGTGATGAACCGTCTGGGCGACCTGCGCCCGGGAGCGGTCATCGAGGTGAAGACCAGGCTCGGCGTGATCGAGTACCGGGCCACCAAGATCTTCGTGTACACCAAGGCCGAGCTCGCCAAGCACGCGAACGACCTGTTCGGCCAGACCCGTCCGCACAACCGCCTGGTGCTGGTCACCTGCACCGGCTGGACGGGCTCGGAGTACACCAGCAACATCATCGTGTTCGCCGATCCGCTCGGCGTGCTCAACTCCGGGCAGGCGCCGACCCAGGGCCCGACCGCTCGCCCGCACGACCAGAAGCCGTCGAAGTCCCCGACCGGCAAGGCCCCGGTCCAGCTGAACCCCGCGGGCTAACCGCCCTCGCCCCGCGCTGCCGCGGAGTCCGGGTAGCGCCGTGACGCCGTCGAGGCGAGCAGGTCCATCAGCCGCGGGGCCACCAGGTTCAGCACCTCGGTGACGTTGCCGACCGCCGTCGAGATGGTCAGGGGCCGGTCCTCCAGCGCGCGGAGCACCAGCGCAGCCGCCTGCTCCGGCGTCTTGGCGGGGGCTTTCCGGTACGCCTCGACCGTGCTGATCATGTCGGTGCGCACCAGCGAGAGCCGCAGGTTGGTGAAGGTCACGTTGTCGGCGTACGCCTCGCGGCCGGCGATCCGGCTGAAGGTGTCCAGCGCTGTCTTGGAGGCGATGTACGCCGCGAACCGGGGTGCCTTGATCTGCACGCCCCAGGTCACGATGTTCACCACGTGCCCGAAGCGCTGCTCGCGCATCGCGGGCATCAGCCCGAGGATCAGCCGCACCGGGCCGAAGTAGTTGATCGCCATCGTGCGCTCGAAGTCGTGCGCCCGGTCGTAGGAGAGGTCCAGCGAGCGGCGGATCGAGCGCCCGGCGTTGTTGACCAGCATGTCGACGGCGCCGTGCTCCGCCAGCAGCGCACCGATGAGCGCATCGGTCGACACTGCGTCGGTCAGGTCGCAGGTGTAGGTGCTGGCCCGTCCGCCGGCCTGCTCGATCTCGGCGCGGACCCGCTCGAGCTCCTCGCGGCGCCGGGCGACGAGGAGCACGTGCGCGCCGCGCTGCGCGACCGCACGCGCGGTGGCCTCGCCGATGCCCGAGGAGGCGCCGGTGATGAGCACCGTCCGGCCCGCGAGCGGACTGGGCAGGTTGGCGAACGGACCGACGACCCTGCGGCGCAGGAACGCCTTCGGCGTGAGCAGGAGGTTCATGCGTCGGTCAGCAGCGGCCAACCCCGAGCGCGCTCGAGCTGGGCCGACAGGGAGAGCAGCGTGGTCTCGTCGGCGATGCGGCCGACCAGCTGGACCGCGACCGGCAGCCCGTCAGCGGCGATGCCGGTCGGGATCGAGGCGGCCGGGTTGCCGGTCACGTTCCACAGCGCCGTCCAGGCGACCATCGGCCGGGACTTGAGCGCGGCGGCGACGGTGCCGCCCTTGGACAGGGCGCCGACCCGGCGCGGGCGCGGACCGATGACGGGGGTGAGCAGCACGTCGACGTCGTCGAAGATCGCGTTCACCCGCGTCGAGAGCCGGTCCCCGGCGGCCATCGCCTTCTCGACGAGGCTGTCGCTGACCCAGCTGCCGAGCCGGTAGGTCTCCCGGGTGCGCCGCTCGAGGAGGTCGAAGTGCTCCATCGCGTCGGCCTCGGCGCGGACGCCGCCGAAGAACTGCGGGACGAACGCGGTGGTCGGGTCCGGGTAGTCCGGGTCGACCTCGAACACGTCGTGCCCCAGGACGACGAGGTCGGAGACCATCTCGGCCACGGCGGCGACGTGCTCGGCCGCGGGCTTCACGCCCTTGGTGACCGGCTTGGTCGACCAGCCGATGCGCAGCCGGCCGGGGTCGGCGCCGACGGCGCCGATGAACGAGGTGTCCGGCTCCGGGGCGCGGAAGCGGTCGCCGGCGAGGTTGCCCCGGATCACGTCGTAGACCAGCGCCGAGTCCAGCACCGTCCGGGTCAGCGGTCCGGTCGTGCCCAGCGCCCACCACAGGTGCGGCATCGGGTCGCTGGTCACCCGGCCGCGGGTGGGCTTCAGGCCGAACAGGCCGCAGCAGGCGGCCGGGATCCGGATCGAGCCACCGCCGTCGCCGCCGATGCCGACCGGCACCATGCCCGCGGCCACCGCGGCCGCGGTGCCGCCGCTGGAACCGCCCGGGGTGTACCCGCGGTCCCACGGGTTGCGGGTGATCCCGCCGGCGACCGACTCGGTGAACGGCCACTGGCCGAACTCGGGCATCCGGGTCTTGCCGATGATCACCGCGCCGGCCTGGCGCAGCCGGCGGACGACCTCGCCGTCAGCGGGCACCGGGGTCGTGTTCGCCGAGCCGCCGAAGGTGGTCACGCAGCCGGCGACGTCGAGCTCCTCCTTGATCGCGACCGGGACGCCGTGCAGCGGCCCGACCGGTCCACCGTCGGCCAGCGCCGCGTCCAGGCGGTCGGCGTCGGCACGGGCCTGGTCGGCGAGCACGACCGAGAACGCGTTCAGGCCGGGGTTCCGCTTGCTGATCCGGTCCAGGGAGGCCTCGACCGCCTCCTTGGTGCTCGCACCACCGGAGGTGATCAGCCGGACCAGGTCGCTCGCCGGAAGGTCTGCCAGGTTCATGGAGGGAACCTACCGGCTCACGGCTCCTCCAGCAGCGAGCGGACCACCCGGAGAGCGACCGACATCCGGGCGAGGTCCGCCTCGTCGTCGGCGCAGATCGCCGCGAACGTCCCCGCAGCCCGCTCGACCGCCGCGCCCTTGGTCTGCTGCCAGGCCTCCAGGCTGCCGGCGCCGAGCACCTCCCCGGTGAGCCGCGCGTGCACCGCGTGCAGGTCGTCGCGCAGCGCCGCGCGAGCCATCGTCTGCCAGCGGTCGCGCCGCGGCAGCCCCAGGATCCGGGTGATCAGCCCGGGCAGGCCGAGCAGCTCACCGACGGCGAAGTGCAACCGGGCGACCTCCAACGGGTCGACGTCCGTGCGGGCTGCTGTCTGCACGATGCCGAGCACCATGTACGCCGGCGGGCAGGCAGCCACGCGGACGGCGAGGTCCTCGGGCACGCCCAACGCTCCGAGAGCCTCGTGGCGGGTCTCGAACGCGGCCAGCTCGGCGCCGGTCATCAGCTCGGGCAGGGCGGTGGTCACCTTCTCGACGGTGACCTCGAATTCCTCGACGACCGCCTCGCTGTCCAACGGCAGCCGCCGGTTGTTGACCAGCCAGCGGCTGGCCCGCTCGACCAGCGTGCGCACCTCGATCCGCAGCCGCGTCTGCACCTCGGCGTGCAGCACGTTGTCCAAGGCGTTGATCTGCCGGTTCAGGCTCGGTGCGCCGAAGATCTCCCGGGACAGGAAGTTCGCCAGCGCCAGCTGGTCGGTGCCGGCCGCGGACTCCCCCGACAGCCGGTGCACGTACGTCGTACCGGCGCCGTTGACGAGCTGGTTGACCAGCTGGGTGACCACGATCTCGCGGCGCAGCGGGTGCGCCTCCATGGCCGCCCGGTAGTCCTGGCGCATGGTCGTGGGGAAGTAGCGGTAGAGGTCACCGCGCAGGAACGGGTCGTCGGCGATGTCGCTGGCGAGCAGGTCGTCGGCCAGCACGATCTTCGTGTAGGACAGCAGCACCGCGAGCTCGGGCCCGCTCAGACCCTCGTTGCGGTCGAGCCGGGCCGCGACCTCGCGCCGGCTCGGCAGCGCCTCCAGCTCGCGGTTCAGCAACCCCTTGGCCTCCAGGGTGCGCATCCAGTCCTCGTGCACGTGCAGCAGCGCGGGCGCTTGGGCGACCGCGTTGGCCAGGGCGAGGTTCTGCTCGTAGTTGTCGGCGAGCACCAGGTGGCCGACCTCGTCGGTCATCGAGGCGAGCAGCTCGTTGCGCTGCTTGCCGGTGAGGTCGCCGGCGGCTACGACCTTGTCGAGCAGGATCTTGATGTTCACCTCGTGGTCGGAGGTGTCCACGCCGGCGGAGTTGTCGATGAAGTCGGTGTTGATCCGACCTCCGGAGCCGCCGCAGCCCTGGGTCGCGTACTCGATCCGTCCCTGTTGGGTCAGCCCCAGGTTGCCGCCCTCGCCGACGCAGCGGGCACGCAGCTCGCCTCCGTTGACGCGGATGGCGTCATTGGCCTTGTCAGCCGCGTCCGCGTCGGACTCCCCGGCCGCCTTGACGTAGGTGCCGATGCCGCCGTTCCAGAGCAGGTCGACCGGCGCCTTGAGGATCGCGTGCATCAGCGCCGCCGGGGTCATCGTGGTGTCCTCGACACCGAGGGCCCGGCGGACCTGCTCGCTGATCGGGATCGACTTGGCGCTGCGCGGGTAGACGCCACCGCCCTCGGAGATCAGCGTGCTGTCGTAGTCCTGCCAGGAGGAGCGCGGGAGCGCGAACAGCCGTTGGCGCTCGGCGTACGAGGTCGCCGCGTCCGGGTCCGGGTCCAGGAAGATGTCGCGGTGGTCGAAGGCCGCCACCAGCCGGATGTGCTCGGAGCACAGCATCCCGTTGCCGAAGACGTCCCCGGACATGTCGCCGATGCCGGCACAGGTGAAGTCCTCGGTCTGGCAGTCGATGCCCATCTCGCGGAAGTGCCGGCGCACCGAGACCCAGGCGCCACGGGCGGTGATGCCCATCGCCTTGTGGTCGTAGCCGGCCGAGCCGCCGGAGGCGAACGCGTCCCCGAGCCAGAAGCCGTAGGAGATCGCGACCTCGTTCGCGATGTCGCTGAACGTCGCGGTGCCCTTGTCCGCTGCGACCACCAGGTAGGTGTCGTCCCCGTCGTGCCGGACCACGTCGGTCGGCGGGACCACGGCGTCGTCGACGAGGTTGTCGGTGACGTCCAGCAAGCCCGCGATGAAGGTCTTGTAGCAAGCGATGCCCTCGGCCATCCACGCGTCCCGGTCGGAGGGGTCGGGCAGCTGCTTGGCGAAGAAGCCGCCCTTCGCGCCGACCGGCACGATCACGGTGTTCTTCACCATCTGCGCCTTGACCAGGCCGAGCACCTCGGAGCGGAAGTCGTCGCGCCGGTCGGACCAGCGCAGGCCCCCGCGGGCCACGGAGCCGAAACGCAGGTGCACACCCTCGACGCGGGGCGAGTAGACGAAGATCTCGAACCGCGGTCGCGGCTCGGGCAGGTCGGGGATCGCCGAGGGGTCCAGCTTGAGCGAGAGGTAGGCGTGCCGGGCGCCCGAGTCGTCGGACTGGAAGAAGTTGGTACGCAGGGTCGCGGTGATCCAGGTCAGGTACGAGCGCAGGATCCGGTCGTGGTCGAGGCTGGTGACGTCCTCCAGCGCGGCGGTGATCTTCGCCGCCAGGTCCTCGCAGACCCCGTCCCGACCGGCGTCGTCGGCCCGCGGGTCGAAGCGCGCCTCGAAGAGCCGGACCAGCAGCCGGGTGATGTCGATGTTGATCCGCAGCGCGTCCTCGATCGAGACCTGGGCGAACGGCGAACCGCCCTGCTGCATGTGCCGGCAGTAGGCGCGCAGCACCAGGGCCTGGCGCCAGGTGATCCCGGTGGCGAGGACGAGGGCGTTGAAGCCGTCGACCTCGTTCTCC
>JBJMIP010000020.1:0-9868 GCA_045806825.1 Marmoricola sp. | reverse complement strand
GGCGACAAGATCCCGGTCATCCGGGGCTCGGCGCTGATGGCGCTGGAGGACAAGAACCCGGAGCTCGGCCATGACGCAATCCTGAAGCTGATGCAGGCGGTGGACGAGTCGATCCCGCAGCCCGAGCGTGACGTCGAGAAGCCGTTCCTCATGCCCGTCGAGGACGTCTTCACGATCACCGGTCGTGGAACCGTCATCACCGGTCGTATCGAGCGCGGCATCGTCAAGGTCAACGAGGAGGTCGAGATCATCGGCATCCGCGAGGCGTCGCAGAAGTCGACCGTCACCGGCGTCGAGATGTTCCGCAAGCTGCTCGACGAGGGCCAGGCGGGCGAGAACGTCGGTCTGCTCCTCCGCGGCACCAAGCGCGAGGACGTCGAGCGCGGCATGGTCGTGATCAAGCCGGGCACGACCACCCCGCACACCGAGTTCGACGCGTCGGTCTACATCCTCTCCAAGGAGGAGGGTGGCCGTCACACGCCGTTCTTCAACAACTACCGTCCGCAGTTCTACTTCCGGACCACCGACGTGACCGGCGTCGTCACCCTCCCCGAGGGTCGCGAAATGGTCATGCCGGGCGACAACACCGACATGTCGGTCGTGCTGATCCAGCCGATCGCCATGGAGGACGGTCTGAAGTTCGCCATCCGTGAGGGTGGCCGGACCGTGGGCGCTGGCCGCGTCACCAAGATCAACAAGTGATCTGACGGAAAGGCCCCGGGCTTCGGCCCGGGGCCTTTCTGCGTCCCCAGGGTCGCCAGGTTCGGGGTTGTCCACAGATTCGTTCCGGCGTACTCCGCAGACGTGGCTGGCGGCCTACGGTTCTGCCATGCCCGCGAACGCCCATGACATCAAGCACCAGCAGATCGACAACGACATCGCCGCTGTCTACGAGCTGGTCTCCAAGCTCGACCAGCGCCAGCGCCGCCACGAGGTGCGCTTCGAGCGGTTCGCGAGCGACACCTCGGCCAGGTTCGACAAGGTCGATCGCCGGCTCGGTGGGGTCGATGGTCGGCTGGAAGGTGTCGATGGTCGGCTGGAAGGTATCGATGGTCGGCTGGAAGGTATCGATGGTCGGCTGGAAGGTATCGATGGTCGGCTCGAAGGTATCGATGGGCGGGTCGCCGACCTGGCCGAGCAGCTGGTCGGGGTCCAGGCCGGCCTGGCGACCGTCATCGAGCTGGTCAGCCGGCCGGGTGCTGACTGACGGGAGTCGTCAGGAGCCGGCTGCCGGCCGTTCTGCCAGGCGTGCTGCTACCAGGGCACCGAACTGCCGGTGCCCCGACCGGGTGAGGTGCAGTCGGTCCGGCAGGTAGCCGAAGTGCTCCCCGATCATCGACAGGTACGGCGTTCCGCTCCGTGCGGCCTCGCCCCGGAGCACCGCGTCCACGTGCGCGGCACGTGCGCCGCGCAGCGGCGCCGGCGGCGGCCCGACGACGAGCACCCGCCGGTGACCGACCTCGGCCAGGACCTGGCGGAATCCGGCCCGGATGTCCGCGTCCGGTTGGTCGAAGTCGTTCAGGCCGCCCTCGATCACCACCAGCGACGGACGCAGACCGAGCGCTCGCGGAGCCCGCTGGAAGTAGGCGACGACCGGGCACGGACTGGCGCCGTGGCTGAAGCCCGACCCGGAGAAGCCGAAGACGTGCACGCGTCCCGGCAGGTCGCTGGCCCAGCTCTGCCCCGGGTGGTTGAGTCCGAGACCCGCCGAGTAGGAGTCGCCGATGACCACCGTGGTCGCGCCGTGACCGGTGACGACCTGCTGGCGGGCACGGGACTCGTGGGCGAAGCGCGCGCACTTCTGGGTCGTGCTGCTGTGGGCGATGCCCGGGACCAGGGGAGTGAGCGCGACCGCCACGAGCAGCACGCCGAGGCATGCGCTCGTCCAGCCGGAGAGGCGCCGCGCTCGGTGATTCACGGCGTCATCCTCCGTCGTGGATCGGTTCCGTGCAGGCGTTTTGGCCAAGCCCGCAGGAGTTCTCAACGCCGGGGCGCCGTACCCTTCTCCTCGTGCCTGACGCCGTCCCACCCGCTCGACCGCACCTGCGGTTCACCGACGACGGGCGGCGGATGCGCGAGGTGCTCTCCTACTCCCGTCGGGGCAACCGGTTCACTCCGGCCCAGCAGGAAGCCTGGGACGCGCACCACGAGAAGTGGGTGATCCCCGACCACGCCGTGGACCAGCCCGGCTTCTCCTTCACCTCCTGGTTCGGCCGCGAGGCGCCGTTGGTCGTCGAGATCGGGTCCGGCGTCGGCGAGGCGACCGCGGTGCTGGCGGCCCAGCGCCCGGAGCTGAACGTGCTCGCGTTCGAGGTGTGGCACCCCGGGGTGGCGCACACCTTGGGCCTGCTCGCCGAGGAGGGCGCCGAGAACGTGCGTCTGATCAGCGTCGACGCGGTCTGGTCGCTGGAGCACCTGATCGGTCCCGGCGAGCTCGAGGAGGTCTGGACCTTCTTCCCGGACCCGTGGCCGAAGAGCAAGCACCACAAGCGCCGGCTCGTGAACCCGGCGTTCGCGTCCCTGGTCGCCTCCCGCCTGCGGCCCGGTGGCAGCTGGCGGCTGGCCACCGACTGGGCGCACTACGCCGAGCAGATGCGCGAGGTGCTCGATGCCGAGCCGAACCTGACCGGCGGCGTGGTCGAGAGGTGGGCCGACCGGCCGGTGACGAAGTTCGAGCGCAAGGGACTCGCGGTCGACCGCGACATCACCGACCTGCGCTACACGCGCTGACGGGCCGCCGCCGTCAGGCGGCCGACCAGCGCGGCCTCGCGCTGCATCCGCGCCAGGTCGCGGTCGCGGTGCTCGGAGATCACGGCGGCCAGGTACGCGTCCGCGGGGGTCCCGTGCGGCGGCGGGGGAGCGACGTACGCCGAGACCTCGGCGGCCAGCTGGTCGAGCAGCGTCATCCGGGTGTACGGGGCCAGCGAGTCGATCCGGCCGAGCACTTGGCGCACCGAGAGCAGCAGGCGTTCCGGCAGCGGCGCGATGTCGGTCGAGCGTGCCCACGCCGCGAGCGGCGGCGGCATCAGCGGCGGCGGCGGGAGCACGAGCCGTACCCGGGCCCGGACGACGTAGGTCCCGGCCACGTAGTCGCCCAGGCGTTTGCCCTTGCGGCTGACCAGGCCCGAGATGAAGGCGGGGACCCCGCTGAGCACCCAGATCTCGACCAGGCCGACCAGCGCCCGGACGAACGCGTGCTGGAAGGAGATCGGCCCGGCGTCGTCACGGACCGTGCGCAACCCGGTGGCGTACTTGCCGGCCGACCGTCCGCGGGTGAGTGTCTCGAACGCGACCGGGTAGACCAGCCACGCGGTCACCAGGGTCAGGATCGAGCCGACGGCGAAGAGCGCGTCGTCACCGGCGACCATGACGGTGATCCAGAAGCCGAGGAACAGCAGCACGGCCGAGATCAGCAGGTCGATCAGCGACGAGGCGACGTGCAGACCCAACGGTGCGGGCGGCAGGTCCAGGGAGACCGCCTCGCCGGTGACGAGATCGTCGACGCCCTCGGCGTACAGGTCGGCCATGCGGCCAGCGTAGGCGACGGCGGTGACCTACGCTGGCGACATGGACCTGGACGCGTTCGTGCTGGCGCACCAGCCCGCCTGGGCCCGGCTCGAGGAGCTGTCGAAGGGCGGTCGGCTCTCCGGCCCCGAGGCCGACGAGCTCACCGAGCTCTACCAGCGGGTGGCCACGCACCTCTCGGTGATCCGCTCGGGCGCACCCGACGCGACCGTGATCGCCTACCTCTCCGCCCTGCTGGCCAAGGCGCGCACGCGTTCCGGTGGCACCCGGGTGATGACGCGGGCGGCGGTCGCCGACGCCGTCGTGTGCCGTTTCCCGGCCGCGCTCTACCGGACCCGCCGGTGGTGGCTGACCACCATGCTCGGCAGCTACGCACTGGTCGCCGTGATGATCACCTGGCTGCTCGCCCACCCCCAGGTGGAGTCGACGATGATGTCCCCGGCCCAGGTGAACGAGCTGGTGAACTCCGACTTCGCGGGCTACTACTCGGAGTCGGCGTCCTCGCACTTCGCGGCGCAGGTCTGGACCAACAACGCCTGGGTGGCGGCGCTGTGCATCGCCTTCGGCGTCTTCGGGGTACCCGTGATCTACCTGCTCTGGCAGAACCTGCTCAACGTGGCGGTGATCGGGTCGATCATGATCCGTCACCACCGGGGGTCGGAGTTCTTCGGGCTGATCACCCCGCACGGACTCCTCGAGCTCACCGCGGTGTTCGTCGCCGCGGGGACCGGCTTGCGCCTGATGTGGTCCTGGGTCGCCCCCGGCCCGCGGACGCGGTCCCAGTCGCTCGCCGCGGAGGGCCGCTCCGCCGGGACCGTGGTGCTCGGTCTCGCGGTGGTGCTGCTGGTCAGCGGGATCATCGAGGGCTTCGTGACGCCGTCCGGGCTGCCGACCTGGGCCCGGATCTCGATCGGCGTGCTGGCCGAGCTGGCGTTCCTGGCCTACGTGTTCGTGCTCGGCCGGCGGGCGTTCGCGGCCGGCTACACCGGCGACATCGCCGAGTACCTGCGCGAGGACCGGCTGGCGACTGCTGGCTAGAGCACCCCGCGCGCCTTGAGCGCGAGGTAGTGGTCCGCCAGCACGACCGGGAGCTGGTCAGCGCTCTCGTCGAGGACGTCGAGGTTCAGCGCGCCCAGCAGGGCTCCGGTGCGTCGGCGTCGGCTGATCGTCTGCTCGGCCGCGGCCGCCTGGTAGGTCGCGGCCAGGTCGCCACGATCGGCAGCCAGCCGGACCAGCTCCGGGTCGCGCACCGAGGCGAGCACCACCCGGTGGCGCGAGGACAGGTGCCCGATCAGCGGCAGCAGGCCGTGCTCGATCGCGGAGGGCTCCAGCGGCGTCAGCAGCACCACCAGGGCGCGGGACCGACCGAGCTCGTCGACAGCCCCGACCAGTCGCCGCCAGTCCGCCTCGACCAGCTCCGAGGTGAGTCCGACCATCGCGTCCTGCACGCCGGCCAGAGCATCGCCGCGGTGCCCCGACCGCACCCGGGCGCGCACGATCCGGTCGCCGGCCAGGAAGTCGACCCGATCGCCTGCGCGCGCTGCCAGGGCGGCGAGCAGCAGAGCGGCATCCATCGCCGAGTCCAGCCGCGGTACGTCGCCGATCCGGCCGGCCGAGGTGCGGGAGGTGTCCAGGACGATCACCACCCGCCGGTCGCGCTCCGGCTGCCAGGTACGGACCACGACGTTGCGGGTCCGGGCGGTCGCCCGCCAGTCGATGCTGCGCACGTCGTCGCCGCGCACGTACTCGCGCAAGGAGTCGAACTCGGTGCCCTGGCCGCGCACCCGCACCGCGGCGCGCCCGTCGAGCTCGCGCAGCCGGGCCAGCCGGGACGGCAGGTGCCGCCGCGACGGGAACGCCGGGGTGACCCGCACCGACCCGGGAACCAGCACCGAGGCCTGCCGGGAGGCCAGGCCGAGCGGGCCGAGGATGCGGACGGTGACGCGGTCGGCGCGCAGGTCGCCGCGACGGGTCGGGTCCAGCGGCGTGACCAGCCTGGTCCGCTCCCCGGCCGGGAGGCGCAGCTGGTGCCTGTTCCGCAGCGCTCCGGCGCTGGGCTGCCAGGCGTCGCGCAGCACCCCGGAGACGCGACGGCCTCCGGTGTTGGCAACGACCAGCACGGTCTCGGTGGGTTCGCCCAGGCGCGTCGCCGGGGTCGCGGACCGGGCGAGCTCGAGCGTCGTGGCCCGGGGTGCGAGCGCGCGGTCGGCGAACACGAGCGCGGCCACGACGAGCACGATCGTCCAGACGGTGCCGGCTCCGGGGCGCACCAGGACCACTGCCACCGAGAGCAGCAGCAGCAACGGGGTGCGCCAGGTCAGGGCCATCGGATCGACGAGGCCTTCAGCGGGGGACCGGGACGGACCCGAGGGCCGAGGCGAGCACCTGCGCCACGTCGACGCCCTCGAGCTGGGCCTCGGGCCGCAGGGAGAGCCGGTGCACCAGGGTGGCGTGCGCCAGGGCCTTCACGTCGTCGGGAGAGACGTAGTCGCGCCCGGACAACCAGGCCCACGCCCGGCTGGTGCGCAGCAGCGCCGTGGCGCCGCGCGGGCTGACGCCCAGGCTCAGCGACGGTGCCGTGCGGGTCGCTCGCGCGATGTCCACCACGTACGCCGCGATCTCGTCGCTGACCCGGACCCCGGAGAGGGCCGCGGAGGCGCTCGCCAGGTGGTCGGGACCGGCGACCTTGCTGATCCCGGTGGCGGCGAGGTCGTGCGGGTCGAAGCCGTCGGCGTGCCGGCGCACGATCGCGAACTCCTCCTCGCGCGGAGGCAGCGGCAGCGTCACCTTGAGCAGGAACCGGTCCAGCTGGGCCTCGGGCAACGGGTAGGTGCCCTCGTACTCGACCGGGTTCTGGGTGGCGGCGACCAGGAACGGCTCGGGCAGCCGGCGGCTGACGCCGTCCACGGAAACCTGGCCCTCCTCCATCGCCTCGAGCAGTGCGGACTGCGTCTTCGGGGGCGTGCGGTTGATCTCGTCGGCCAGCAGCAGATTGGTGAACACCGGTCCGGGCCGGAAGTCGAAGCGGCCGCCCTCGACGACCATCGAGCCGGTGATGTCGCCCGGCATCAGGTCGGGGGTGAACTGCACCCGGCGGGTCTCCACGCCCAGGGCCGAGGCGAGAGCGCGCACCAGGAGCGTCTTGGCGACGCCGGGCACGCCCTCCATCAGCACGTGGCCGCGGGCGAGCAGGGCGACGAGCAGCGCTGAGACGGCCGCGTCCTGCCCGACCACCACCTTGGCCACCTCGGTGCGCACCGCGAGCAACGCCTCACGGGCCTGCTCGACGGGGACGTTGCTGCTGGTTCCTGTGCTCATGCGGTCCGTACCTCTTCTTCCAGCTGGGTCAGTTCCTGGGCGAGCGAGACCAGCTCGGCATCGCTCCGTGCTCTGCGGGTGAGCAGCTCGTCGACCTGCTGCACCGTTCGACCGGTGCGCAGCGCCACCGCGCGGGCCAGCTCCGCCGTGCTCGCACCCGGGGCGGCGCCGAGCAGCTCGCGCAGACGTCGCGCGGTGCCGTCGAGGAGCAGCGCGGAGGCGTGGTCGCGGTCGCGGGCCTTCTCGTAGAGCCGCCCCAGCGCGGTGGTCGACTCCAGGGCCCGGATGGTCACCGGCATCGGTTCGGTGACCAGCGGCCCCAGCCTGCGCCCGCGCTGGAGCAGCAGGGCGCCGACGGCGACGGCGATCAGCCAGAGCGACGGCACCAGCCACGGCGGCAGCAGGCGGCCGACGCTGGTGGCCTCGCCGGCCTGGATGTCGCCGGGGTCGGCGACGTACCAGACGATCCGGTCACGCTGCCCGAGCAGCCGCAGCGCGACGGCGGCGTTCTCGCCGCGGTCGATCTGGTCGTTGGTCAGCGGCGTGCCGTCCAGCAGCACCCACCGGTGCCCGTCGGCGCCGACCAGGAGCAACCGGCCGGACTGGTTGCCGAAGCAGCCGTCACCGGGGACGCCCAGGCCGAGGCCGGGGGTGGTCAGGGTGAGGCCGTCGAGCAGCGGCTCGGCGGGGCTGCAGTCGGCCGGGGTGGTGTCGCCGCCGGTGGCGGTCGAGAAGTCCTTCTCCGTCAGGTCGAGGCTGTCGGCCACGGCCGGGGAGAGGCCCGCGACCACGAGGACCGAGCCCGTGGTCGAGCTCAGGCGCTGCTCGACCTCGGCGTAGGTCCTCTTCCCGAGGTCCTCCGGGTTGCTGATCACGATCGTCGTGCGACCGTCGACCCGGGCGTCGGCGAACGCCGTCCGGCCGCGCACCACCTGGACGCCAACGCCGTGGTCGTCGAGCACCTGGGCGAGCGCCCGGGCCCCGCCCTTCGACGCGTTCTCCGGGTCGAGATGGCCCCCGCGGCTCCCGGTGTCGCGCCCCAGCCAGGTGGCCAGCAGCAGCACGGCGACGGCCGCCACGCCGAGCCGGACGGCCACCTTGTTGCGCTGGTAGAACCCGGGCAGGCGCGCGGCAGGTGCTTCGGCACCGGTCAGCGTGCTCATCGGGGTACCGCCAGCAGCGGACCGGACCCGCTGGACTCGGGCCGCAGGGCGCGCAGCCGGCGCTCGAGGTCGAGGAGGTCGTTCGCCCCGGCGCGGGTCGCGTGCCGGTCGCCGTACCGGACGTCGTCGAAGAGCCGGGCGGCGGCGACCAGGGAGGCGCGCTCGGTCGGGAAGACCCCACCGGCGGCTGCGGCGACCTCGTCGGCGGTGGCGGAGGGCAGGTCGTCGGCCAGCGCCCGCTCGACCAGCCCGACCGCGATCGCCCGCAGGCCGTCGACGACGGCGTCGTCCCAGCGCTCCTCGGCCAACGCACTGCCTGCGCGTGCGCGGTACTCGGCGGCGGTGGTTCGGGTGTCCTCGAGCAGCGCTCGGGTCGCGTCCGGGGACGCCGGCTCGCGGCGCAGGCGGGCGAGCACGAAGGCGATCACCAGCACCAGCACCACCGCCAGCCCGAGCGCGACCACCGGGCTGAGCAGGCCGACGTGGCGGGCCGCGCCGATCACCTTGTCGAGCAGGCCCCAGAACCAGTCGGTGATCCGCTGCATCAGGCTCGGCTGGTACTCCGGCTTGGCCAGCTCGTTGCGCACCCAGTCCTGCGCAGGGCCGGGGTCGGGGCGCAGCTCGAGCGGGATCGGCAGGATCATCGCGGCATCGGCGGCTGGTGGGTCACGGGCACCTGGGCGATCAGCGCGATGTCGTAGCCCTCCTTGCGGATCCTCTGGTCGAGGTACTGCAGCGCAGCGACGCCGGCGGAGAACGGGGTGGTCAGCGCCCCGGAGACGACTGCGGCGACGTTGGTGGAGAGCAGCAGGACCAGGACACCGACCAAGGTGTCCGGCCAGATCGCGCCACCCACGCCGCCGATGATCGCGAACGGGACCGCGATGAACTGGCCGGCGATCGTCGTCACCAGCCAGGTCAGCAGCGCGATCCCGAAGATCCGCCAGAACTGGCCGCGGCTGAGGTCCCAGGAGCGGCGCATCGACGCGAACACGTTGCGCTGCTCGAGCACGACGCTGGCCGCGGCGAGCTGGAAGAGCCGGGCCCAGACCAGGGCGCTCAGCGCGATCCCGCCGAGGATCGCGAGGATCAGCAGCAGCACGCCGAGGACGTCGGAGGCGAGGAACCCGAGGACGACCACGACCGTCAGCGGCAGCCAAATCCCGACGGCGATGATCACCAGGGTCATCACCGAGAGCCCGAGCAGGCGCCAGACGCGCGGCTTGGTCAGCTTCCACGCCTCACCCGCGCCCAGCTTCTGGCCGCGGGCCGCGTGCTCCACGACGTGCACGATCATCCCGGTCAGCACGACCGTCGCCACCCAGCTCAGGATCGACCCGCCGAAGGTGGTGATCAACAGGCCGACGTCCTCGGGCCGGACGTCGGAGGTGTCCGAGCTGGTGATGCTGCTCCCGAAGCCCTGGATCGCGCCCCAGGCGAGGGTGCCGAGGATCGGGACCATCATGAACGCGGTGAGCACCAGCGCGGCGATGCCGAGGGTCGCCTTGGGGTTGCGCCGGATCGTCTCGACCGCGCCGCTGAACATGTCGCCCACGCCCAGCGGGCGCAGCGGGATCGTCCCGGGCTTGTAGACCGGGCGCGCCTGGTGCAGGGGCTGGTACTGCTGCCCGTACGGAGCGGGCGGGTAGGGCGAGGGGGCCTGCTGCCCGTACTGCTGCCCGTACGCCGGCGGGGGCGGCGGCGCGCCGTACGGGTTCGCTGCCGGCGGGACGTACGGGGCCGCCGGCGGTGCAGCCGGCGGGGGTAGCGGTGCGGCTGCCGGTGGTGCCCAGGGGCGCGCCGGCTCGGGCGGGGGCTGCCAGCCCGGAGGCCGCTGCTCCGGCGTACCCGAGTCCGGGGCG
>JBJMIP010000019.1:0-5246 GCA_045806825.1 Marmoricola sp. | reverse complement strand
CGAAGCTGGACACCGAGATGTTCGGCATCACCGACGACGAGCAGTTCGTGATCGACCTGCTGCGGGCCAAGAAGATCCTGGTCACCCACGGCACCGGTTTCAACTGGTTCGAGCCCGACCACTTCCGGCTGGTCACGCTGCCCGACGTCGACATGCTCACCGAGGCGATCGGCAGGATCGAGGACTTCCTCGGCACCCTGCGTCGCTAGCCGACCTTCCGGGCCGGCCAGGAGGAGCCGTCGTACAGGTCTCGTCCGCCCAGCGGCGCTGTGAGGTGGACGGTCGCGGGTACCGGGTGGTTGCCGATGCAGTTGTAGGCGCCGTCCCCCGGAGCCTCGCTGGACCAGGAGACCGTCACCCGCGTAGGCGTCTCGACCACGGTCGGATCGTGGAGGTACGGGCGTGGGTCCCGGCCGCTGGTGCAGGACGTTTCGTGCACCAGGAGCCTCAGATCGGCTGAGTCCCGTCCGGAGGAGACCTCGTCGATCTGGACCCACTGCTCCCGGTCGGGGAGGACCGGCTCGAGCTGGCAGTCTCCCCAACCCGTGGCCTTCCACCCGGTGCCCTCCCGCTCCAGGTAGACGACCTGCGCGCGCTTTCCGGGTCCCGAGGCATCCCAGGCGCCGGTGGCGACGGCGGCGGCGTCGTCCGTGCGGGCGAGCTCGAACCAGTCGGCGTCCTCGACCGGCGACTCCTGGAACGCGGGCGGCGCATCCATCCCGGCCGACCCGGCGAGCTTCTCGAGGGCGGGAACCAGGTCGCGGGACTCCGACTTCGCCGTCCGCTCGCTCATGGCGGAGGCGGGCCAGGAGACCGACCTGCCGCAGGTGACCTGCACGTCGGCGGCCACGGGCGTCGGGGTCGCGGGATCGGCCGCTCGGGGACGGTCCTGGGTTCCCTGGTCGCCGCAGCTGGTCAGGGCGAGCACGAGCAAGGACACCGGCAGTGCGCGACGGAGCAGGACCACGGTCATGCGACGCAGCATGCACGAGTGCGGATCCCCTGTCCGGCGCTTACCCTGGATGGGTGGGACGCCAGGTCGACCGACTGACCCTCGACAACCTGCCCGGCCTGGCCGGGCACGGTTCGACCTGCACGTTCTGGGAGTTCGACCCGGTACGCCGCGAGCAGATCCGCGGGCACGAGGCCGAGGAGAAGGCCGCCTGGGTCTCCCGGATGCTGCGGGAGTGGGGGAGCGTCGGCCGCGTCATCGTCATCGACGGGCGCCCGGCAGGTCACGTGCTCTGGGCCCCCGCGCTGCACCTGCCCGGCGGGGACGGATTCGCGACCGCACCGGTCAGCACCGATGCCGTCCTGCTCGGCAGCACGTACGTCGATCCCGACTTCCGCAACGGGGGCCTCGGCCGGGTGCTCATCCAGTCGATGGCCAAGGACCTCATCAAGCACGGCGGTATCGGCGCGGTCGAGACCTTCGGGGCCTTGCGCCCGCGCCCGGACTCCTGCGTGCTGCCGGTCGACTTCCTGCTCGCGATCGGGTTCCGCACCCACCGCCCGCACGCCCGGTTCCCGCGGATGCGGATGGACCTGCGCACGACCATCAGCTGGCGCGAGGAGTTCGAGGCCGCCGCGGAGAAGATCCTCGGCGTGGTCAAGCGTCCGGCGAGGAACCCGGTGCCGCAGTCACCGCGGGGTGCGGTGCCCCGCGAGGTCAGCGACCCTGGTTACCGAGGGCCTCGCGCAGCTCACTGAGCCGCAGCACACCGGTGTGCGGGTCGGCCTCCGGGCTGAGGTAGAAGCGCTGCACCGCGACCACGACCGCCTCGGCCAGCACGTCGCGGAAACCGGGGTCGGCCAGGCGGCGGGCGTCACCCGGGTTGGACAGGTAGCCCGCGTCGAGCTGCACCGCGGGCATCCGGGTGCGACGCAGGAACTCCCAGGCCTTCGCGTGGCAGCGCAGGTCGGTCAGATCGGTGCGCGCGACGATCTCGCGCTGCACCAGGCTCGCGAAGCGCTCGCCCGTGGAGGACCGGGTGTTGTGCTTCTCCGAACCGAAGAAGTACGTCGCGACCCCGCACGCGTCCGGGTTCGCCGAGGCGTCGACCGCCAGCGAGATCGACAGGTGCGCGTTCGCCCGATTGGCGAAGAGGGCACGTTCCGCCTCCTCGGCGCCATCGAGTCCGTCAGCAGCTCCCGCAGCCTCGGCCCGGTGCTTGCCGCTGCGGGAGGCCGTCAGGAAGGCCTGGACGCCGGTCGCGACCAGCCGTCCCTCGATCCGAGCGGCCAGGTCGTGCACGATCTCGGCCGCCGCACCGGCGTACTCGGGCGGCAGGTGGTGGCCCGGCGAGGGGTCGATGACGACGATCTTGCCGCCCAGCTGCGGTCCGGCGTCGCGGATCCGCTCCTGGGCGCGCATGGCGTTGGGGGCGCCGCCGCTGACCATCGGCGCGAGCTGGGAGAGCATCTTCAGCGTCATCGGACCGCAGGTGCCGTCGGCGGGGATGCCGACGTTGCGTTGGAACTCGCGCAGTCCGGCCTCGGTCTCGGGCCCGAAGTACCCGTCGACCCGTCCGACCTTGAAGCCCAGCTCGAGCAGCCGACGCTGGAGCGCGAACACGTCGTCGCCGGCCATCAGATTGCCGGGCAGGTGGGTGAGGATGCGATCCCCGAGCGTCCAGCGGGCCTCGTCGAGACGACGGAAGGTCGCGACGCCGACGACGCCGTCCACGTGCAGGCCGCGCTGCTGCTGGAAGGTGCGCACCGCCAGCTCGACCTGGTCGTCGTACGCGCTCGGCAGCTCCCCGTCGATCAGGCCCAGCTGGTCCAGGAGCCCGACGATCTGCGTGACGGCGGGACCTGCGTCGCCGTGGCGGAACGTCGTCGTCGTCACTTCAGGGTCTCCCGGGAGGTCGGAAACTGGCAGCACTACTGAAACAGACAGCGCGCCCGGATCCAAGTGGAACCGGGCGCGCAGTGCCTGCTGGAGTGTCAGCCGATGATGTCGGCGAGCTCGCGCAGCAGCGCGGCCTTGGGCTTGGCGCCGACGATCTGCTTCACGACCTCACCGTTCTGGTACACGTTCAGCGTCGGGATGCCGGTGACGCGGTACGCGGCCGCGGTGACCGGGTTCTCGTCGACGTTCAGCTTCACCAGGCGGATCTTGTCCGCGTGCTCGGTGGCGATCTCGTCGAGGATCGGGGCGACCTGGCGACACGGGCCGCACCACTCGGCCCAGAAGTCGACCAGCACGGGGGTCTCGGACTTCAGCACCTCGGCCTCGAAGTCGGCGTCGGTGACGGCCTGAAGGTTGGCCATGGTTGCTCCTGTCGTTGTCTGTTTCGGCTTGCAGTTATTGAACCGTGGGGCGGGGACATCCATTCCCCGCGGTCGTCAGGCGGACGCCCCCACAGCGGTCGCCTCGGCCGACTTCTGGGCGTGTTCCTGGGCCGCCAGGTAGCGCTCTGCGTCCAGCGCTGCGGCGCAACCGCTGCCGGCGGCGGTGATCGCCTGGCGGTAGGTGTGGTCGACCAGGTCACCGCAGGCGAAGACACCTTCGAGGTTCGTCCGCGTGCTGCGGTCCTGCACCAGCACGTAGCCCTCGTCGTCGAGGTCGACCTGACCACCCAGCAGCTCGGAGCGCGGGTCGTGGCCGATGGCGATGAACAGGCCGGTGGCGTCGAGCTCCCGGGTCTCGCCGGTGACCGTGTCCTTCAGGGTCAGGCCGGAGAGCCTGTCGTCCCCGTGGATCGCCTCGACGGCGGAGTTCCAGACGATGTCGATCTTCGGGTCGGCGAATGCACGCTCGGCCATGATCTTCGAGGCACGCAGCTCGTCGCGGCGGACGATCAGGCTGACCTTGGAGCCGAAGCGGGACAGGAACGTCGCCTCCTCGACGGCGGAGTCGCCCCCGCCGACCACGGCGATGTGCTGCTCGCGGAAGAAGAAGCCGTCGCAGGTCGCGCACCAGGAGACGCCGTGACCCGAGAGCCGGTCCTCGTCGGGGTTCCCGAGCTTCTTGTAGCCCGAGCCCATCGCGAGGATGACCGACTTCGCGGTGAAGGTGCCCTCCTCGGTGCGCACGACCTTCACCTCGCCGGTGAGGTCGACCTCGATCACGTCGTCGGTGACCAGCTCGGCGCCGAAGCGCTCGGCCTGGGCGCGCATCTCGTCCATCAGCGCGGGGCCCTGGATGCCGTCGCGGAAGCCCGGGAAGTTCTCCACCTCGGTGGTGTTCATCAACGCGCCGCCGGCGGTGACCGCACCCTCGAACACGAGCGGGTGCAGGTTAGCCCGGGCGGCGTACACGGCCGCGGTGTAACCCGCCGGGCCGGAGCCGATGATGATGACGTTGCGGGCTTCGGAGTTGGTGCTGTCGGACATTGATCGCCTGCTCTGTGTCGTGGGTCTGCTGCTGCAACAGATCCTAGGCAGGTGGGATTCCCGCTGCGCCCCCGGCGCGCGTTCGCGGACGGGACGTAGGGGTCAGGCGGGGACCGTGGTGAAGGCGAGCACCTGTGTGCCGTCGCAGGACCAGGCCTCGACGAGCCGGGATCCGGCGTTCGCCGGGTGCACCACGAGCACGGCAGGGTCGCCGTCCAGGACGATCGGGAGCGAGGAGGTGCCGTCGAGCTTCGGCCCTGCGCATGAGCTCAAAGCCTTCGCTACCGAGCGCGCCAGCTCGGCTCGCTCCTCGCGCGCTGACTGCGGTTGGGCGCTGGGTGCCTTGGGCCCGTTCGCCGTCGAGCCGGTCGTTCCGGGAGCGTTGTCGCCGTCGGCAGGTGACGCAGACGGCTGCCGAGCGGTGGAGTAGGACTGGCCGGCGTTCTGCGCCATCAGGCTGAGCAGGCGGTTCGAGTGCAGGCTGAGGTTCTGGGCCTGGCTCGCGAAGTCGGCCCTGGTCAGCACCGGCACCTTGGCCACTGCGGCGGCGGAGTCGAGCAGGCCGTCGTTCAGGTTGGCCAACGCATCGGACGGACTCGGCGCGGCGGACCTGGGGACCTGCGGCTGGGCCTCGGCTCCACCGGAGTCCGCCTTGGTGGCCGAGTTCGCCGTCACCGAGCGGTCCGAGCCCGCGTGGTTCAGCACCTGGTTCAGGCCGAAGGCAGCGCCGCCGGTCACGGCCACGACGGCTGCGGCGGTGAGCAGTCGCTGCCCGAGGCGCCCCGGGCGACGCAGCGGTACGACGACGGGGTCGTCCTCGTCCGGCACCGGTTCAGCGAGCGGAGGCTGGCCGGTCAGGCTCGCGAGCGTCGCGTCCAGCCGGGCGGCGACGTCGGCCGGGATCGGGG
>JBJMIP010000018.1:0-3383 GCA_045806825.1 Marmoricola sp. | reverse complement strand
CGGTTGAACTGGACCGCCATCGCCGGCAGGTAGAGCAGGCTCGAGGCGAAGATGACCGGGATGACACCGGCCTGGTTCACCTTCAGCGGGATGTAGGTCGAGGAGCCGCCGAACATCTTCCGACCGACCATGCGGCGGGCGTACTGCACCGGGATACGGCGTTGCGCCTGCTCGATGAAGATGACGCCGGCGACCACGACGAGTCCGATCAGGATCACCCCGGCGAACACCCACGGCCCCTGGGCCTTCTGCACGTTCCAGAGCGCGACCGGGAAGGTCGCGACGACCTGGGTGAAGATCAGGATGGACATGCCGTTGCCGATGCCGCGGTCGGTCACGAGCTCGCCGAGCCACATGATCACCGCGGTGCCGGCGGTCATCGTGATGACCATCAGGGCAGCGGTCTTGAAGTTGTCCTCGTAGAGCAGCGGGCGGTCGCAGTTCTGCAGCAGGTTGCCCGACCGCGCCAGGGCCACGATGCCGGTCGCCTGGAGGATGGCCAGGCCGAGGGTGACGTAGCGGGTGTACTGGGTGATCTTGGCCTGGCCGGACTGGCCTTCCTTCTTCAGCGTCTCCAGCCGCGGGATCACCACGACGAGCAGCTGCAGGATGATGCTGGCCGTGATGTACGGCATGATCCCGAGCGCGAAGATCGTCAGCTGGAGCAGCGCTCCACCGGAGAACAGGTTGATCAGACCGTAGATGCCGTCGTTCTTGGCGGCGTTGAAGCACGCCTGCACGTTGGCGACGTGGACGCCCGGGGCCGGGATCTGCGACCCGAGCCGGAAGACCGCCACGATGAGCAGCACGAACAGCAGCTTCTTGCGCAGGTCCGGGGTCCGGAATGCGTTGGCGAATGCGCCTAGCACGTGCTCCTCTTTCGCTCTTCGTGGTGTCCGGCCGCGCAGCGCGCGAGCCCGTGGAAGCCTAACAGGGCAGGAGGCGCCCCACCGCTACGAGGCGGAAGATGCCCACTGCCCTGTCCAGGCGTGTCCGGTTGCGATGCTCAGAGCTCGGTCGCGGTGCCACCGGCAGCCGCGATCTTCTCCTTGGCCGAGGCCGAGAACTTGTCGGCGGTCACCTGGACGGCGACGCTGATCTCGCCCTCGCCGAGGACCTTGACCGGCCGGCCCTTGCGAACCGCGCCCTTGGCGACGAGGTCCGCGACGCTCACCGCGCCGCCGTCGGGGAACAGTGCCCCGAGGCGGTCGAGGTTCACGACCTGGAACTCGACCCTGAACGGGTTCTTGAAACCCTTGAGCTTGGGCAGACGCATGTGGATCGGCATCTGGCCACCCTCGAAGGCGACCGGAACCTGGTAACGCGCCTTGGTGCCCTTGGTACCACGACCGGCGGTCTTGCCCTTGGAACCCTCACCACGGCCCACGCGGGTCTTGGCGGTCTTGGCTCCCGGGGCGGGACGCAGGTGGTGCAGCTTGAGCGTCATGATTCGTCGACCTCCTCGACCGTCACCAGGTGACGGACGGTGTGGACCATGCCGCGAAATTCGGGCCGGTCCTCCTTGATGACCACGTCGTTGATCCGCTTGAGACCCAGCGAGCGCAGGGTGTCGCGCTGGTTCTGCTTGAGACCGACGAGGCCCTTCTTCTGCGTGACCTTGAGCTGCACCATCAGACCTTCACCTCCGTGGTGGCGGCGGCCTTGGCCTCCGCGACGCCCGCGGCACGGGCCCGGAGCAGCGCGGCCGGAGCAACCTGCTCGACCGTGAGGCCACGGCGGGCGGCAACCGACTCCGGCTCCTCCAGCATCTTCAGCGCCTCGACGGTCGCGTGAACGATGTTGATCTGGTTCGACGAACCGAGCGACTTGCTGAGCACGTCGTGGATGCCGGCGCACTCGAGCACCGCGCGCACCGGACCACCGGCGATGACACCGGTACCGGGGGCGGCGGGACGCAGGAACACGACGCCGGCCGCCTTCTCGCCCTGGACCGGGTGCGGGATGGTGCCCTGGATGCGCGGGACCTTGAAGAAGTGCTTCTTCGCCTCCTCCACGCCCTTGGCGATCGCCGCGGGAACTTCCTTCGCCTTGCCGTAGCCGACGCCGACCATGCCGTCGCCGTCACCGACGATCACCAGGGCGGTGAAGCTGAAGCGACGACCACCCTTGACGACCTTGGCGACGCGGTTGATCGCGACGACGCGCTCGATGTACTGGCTCTTCTCCTGCTGGCCACCGCGACCACCGTCACGGCCGCCGCGGCCGCCACCGGCGCGCTGGCCGCGCTGCTGGGATCCGCTCATCAGATAACTCCCTTGAATGTCATGTCAGCCATCAGAAGGTCAGGCCGCCCTCACGGGCGGCGTCTGCGAGGGCCGCGACGCGACCGTGGTACTTGTTGCCGGCGCGGTCGAAGACCACACCCTCGATGCCCGCGGCCTTGGCGCGCTGGGCAACCAGCTCGCCGACCTTCTTGGCCTTCTCGGTCTTGTCGCCGGACACGGCGCGAACGTCGGTCTCCATGGTGGAGGCGAACGCCAGCGTCTTGCCGACCAGGTCGTCGACGACCTGGACCGAGATGTGCTTCGGCGACCGGGTGACCACCAGGCGCGGACGCTCGGCGGTGCCGTTCAGCTTCTTGCGACCGCGCTTCTGACGGCGCAGCCGGGAGGCTGCACGGTCCGCGGTGTGCTTGTTGTGCTTGAGAGAGATCGCCATGACTACTTACCGGCCTTTCCGACCTTGCGGCGGATCTGCTCGCCGGCGTAGCGCACGCCCTTGCCCTTGTAGGGCTCGGGCTTGCGGAGCTTGCGGATGTTCGCAGCAACCTCGCCGACAAGCTGCTTGTCGATGCCCTGGACACCGAGCTTGGTCTGCGACTCGACCGCGAAGGTGATGCCTTCGGGCGCGTGGAAGTTGATCACGTGCGAGTAGCCGAGCTGGAACTCCAGCTCCGTGGGGCCCTTGGAGAGCACCCGGTAACCGACGCCCACGATCTCGAGCTTCTTCTCGTAACCGTCGGTGACACCGACGACCATGTTGTTGATGAGCGTGCGGCTCAGGCCGTGGAGGGCCTTGCTCTTGCGCTCGTCGTTGGGACGCTGCACCTCGAGGGTGCCGTCCTCGGCCTTCGCGACCGTGATCGGCTCCGCGACCGTGTGGCTCAGGGTGCCCTTGGGACCCTTGACCGTCACGACGCTGCCGTCGAGCTGAACGTCCACCCCGGAAGGAACCGGGACGGGAAGCTTGCCAATGCGCGACATTGCTTTCTCCTTCTCCTGGTTTCCGGTTACCAGACGTAGGCGAGGACTTCCCCACCCACGCCCTTCTTGTGTGCCTGTCGGTCGGTCAGCAGGCCGGTGCTCGTCGAGATGATCGCGACACCGAGGCCGCCGAGCACCTTGGGCAGCGCGGTGTGCTTG
>JBJMIP010000017.1:0-4076 GCA_045806825.1 Marmoricola sp. | reverse complement strand
CCGCTCCCGCCGCTCCGGCACCGTCCGCACCGGCCGCCGCAGCCCCGTCGGGTGACTCCGGCGGCTACGTGACGCCGCTCGTGCGCAAGATGGCCGCCGAGCGCGGCGTCGACCTAGCCTCGATCACCGGCACCGGTGTGGGCGGCCGGATCCGCAAGCAGGACGTCGTCGCCGCCGCCGAGGCGAAGCAGGCCAGCGCCCCGGCAGCCACCGCTGCACCGAGCGCCCCGGCAGCCGCCGCACCGGCGTCGGTCACCCCGAGCCCGCTGCGCGGCACGACCGAGAAGGTCAGCCGCCTGCGCAAGGTCATCGCCGAGCGGATGACCGAGTCCCTGCACGTCTCCGCGCAGCTCACCCAGGTCATGGAGGTCGACGTCACCAACGTCGCCCGCCTGCGCGACAGCGCCAAGGCCGACTTCCTGGCCCGCGAGGGCGTGAAGCTGACCTACCTGCCGTTCTTCGCCAAGGCCGCGATCGACGCCCTGAAGGCGCACCCGAAGCTGAACGCGCACTTCAACGCCGAGGCCGGCGAGGTGACCTACTGGGACCGCGAGAACGTCGCGTTCGCCGTGGACACCGACCGCGGCCTGCTGACCCCCGTGGTCAAGGACGCCGGCGACCTCTCCATCGCGGGCCTGGCGAAGAAGATCGCGGACGTCGCCGAGCGGACCCGGACCAACAAGATCACCCCGGACGACCTGACCGGCGGCACCTTCACGATCACGAACCTGGGCAGCTTCGGCGCCTTGTTCGACACCCCGATCATCAACCAGCCGCAGGTCGCGATCCTCGGTCCCGGCGCCGTGGTCAAGCGACCGGTGGTCATCGACGACCCGAACCTCGGCGAGACCATCGCGATCCGCTACATGGTCAACCTCGCGCTCACCTACGACCACCGTCTGGTCGACGGTGCCGACGCGGGTCGCTTCCTCCAGGCCGTCAAGGCCCGGCTCGAGGCCGCGCAGTTCGAGGTCTGACGGAGGCCCGAGAGGGGCCAGGGAGGGGCCGGAGATGAGCACGGTGCGACTCGGCGCTGACGAGCTCTGGTACGACGACCTCGGCGGCGAAGGTGTCCCCTTCGTGCTGCTGCACCCGGGGATCACCGACTCCCGGGTCTGGGACCCGCTGCTGCCGCAGCTCGTGGACAAGCGGGTGATCCGGTTCGACCGTCGCGGCTTCGGACGCTCCCCGCGCGCCACCGAGTCCTACAGCTCGCTCGGTGACCTCGTCGGCCTGCTGGACGCCCTCGACATCGCGAGGGCGCACCTGGTCGGCAACAGCATGGGCGGCGAGGCCAGCCTGGCCCTGGCCCTGTCCGCTCCGGAACGGGTCGCGTCGATGACACTGCTGTGCCCGGGGATCAACGGCTACCCGTGGCCCGACACCGACGAGCCCGACCTCGAGGCCGAGTGGCTGCGCTGCAAGGAGGCGGGCGACCTGGCCGGGCTTGCCGCGATCCAGCGGAACATCTGGTTCGCCTCCGGGAGCGACGACTACCTGGACGAACAGGTCCTCGACTCGGTCACCCTGGACTTCTCCCCCGCGGCCGCCTTCGAGCAGGAGAACCCGGAGCAGTGGTCCCGGGTGGCGTCGCTCGACGTGCCGACGTCGGTGATCGCCGGTGAGCTCGATCCCGCGGACTCGCTGCAGGCGTCGGTCGACCTGGCCGAGAAGATCCCCGGGGCGGTGCTGGTCCGGCTACCGGTCGACCACGTGCCGCAGTACCGCGATCCCGAAGCCGTCGCCGAGGTCGTGCTCGCCACGGCCGACCGCGCGATCTGAGTACCTGCGCCCATGCGCTGATCGAGGGCCCCGTCGCAGGCTGGTGCCATGCCCCTGGTCGTGAACCGCTTCCACGCCTTCTCCCCCGAGCACTTCGTGCTGATCGGGTTGTTCCTGGCGGTCTTCGTCGCACTGGTGGCCGTGGGCCGCGCCCGCGGCGACGACCCTCGGTTCCGCCGGGCCTTCGCGATCACGATCCCGGTCTTCACCGTCCCGATGCAGGTGCTCCAGCTGCTGCCGGGCGACTTCGACCTCGGGACCTCGCTGCCCCTGCAGCACTGCGACCTGGCCTGGGCGATCGCGGCGTACGCGCTCTGGACCCGGCGCCCGTGGGCGGTGGCGCTGACCTTCTACTGGGGGCTGACGCTGACCACCCAGGGGATCATCACGCCGGCACTCGGCCAGGCGTTCCCGGACCCGCGCTACCTGATGTTCTTCGGCATGCACTTCCTGACCGTCTGGGCGGCCGGCTACCTGGCCGCGACCGGGAGCACGCCGACGTGGTCGCTCTACCGGTTCGCGGTCGTGGCGACCGCTGCCTGGGCGGCGGTCGTGATGACGTTCAACGCGATCACCGGGACGAACTACGGGTACCTCAACGCCAAGCCGGACAGCGCGTCGGCGTTGGACCTGCTGCCGGCCTGGCCGACGTACGTGATCATCGAGATCGTGCTGGTCTGCGCGGTCTGGGCCCTGATGACCTGGCCGTTCGCCCGACGGCACGACTGATCGCGAAGATCAGAGATTGATCATGTGGCCCGCGATGCCCTCGACGGCTTCCTTGACCGCCTCGGACAGCGTCGGGTGCGCGAAGACGTTGCGAGCAACCTCGTCGGCGGTGAGGTCCCACTTCTGCGCCAGGGTCAGGGCCGGGAGCAGCTCGGTGACGTCGGGGCCGATCAGGTGGGCGCCGAGGATCTCGTTGTACTTGGCGTCCGCGACGACCTTCACGAAGCCGACCGGCTCGCCGAGGCCCATCGCCTTGCCGTTGGCCGAGAACGGGAACTTCGCCGTCTTCACGTCGTACCCCTTCTCCTTCGCCTGCTCCTCGGTGTAGCCGAACGAGGCGATCTGCGGCTGGCAGTACGTCGCCCGCGGGATCATGTCGAAGTCGATCTCGATCGTCTCGGCGCCGACCATCGTCTCGGCCGCCACGACTCCCATGGCCTCGGCGGTGTGGGCGAGCATCAGCTTGCCGGTGACGTCGCCGATCGCGTAGACGTCAGCGACGTTGGTCCGGCCGCGCTCGTCGACGGCGATCGCGCCGCGCTCGGTCGTCGCCACGCCGGTGTTCTCCAGGCCGTAGCCCTCCAGCCGCGGCGCGAAGCCGAACGCAGCCAGGAACTTGTCGGCCTCGATGACCTGCTCGTCTCCCCCACCGGCGGGCGCAACGGTGACGCGGACGCCGTTGCCGGTGTCCTCCACGCCCTTGACGGCGGTCGAGAGCAGGACGTTCACGCCGAGCTTCTTGTAGTGCCGCAGCAGCTCCTTGGAGACCTCGGCGTCCTCGGTGGGCACCATCCGGTCGAGGAACTCCACGATGGTGACGTCGACCCCGAAGTTCTTCATGACGTAGGCGAACTCGACCCCGATCGCCCCCGACCCTCCGATGACCATCGAGCCCGGCAGCTGGTTGTCGAGGATCTGCTCCTCGTAGGTGACGACGTTCTGCGAGATCTCCACCCCCGGTACGAGCCGGGTGGTGGCACCGGTGCCGATGATGACGTTGTCGGCAGTGACCGTGCGGGTCGAGCCGTCGTCACCCTTGACCTCGATCGCCTTCTCACCGCTGCCCAGCTGGCCGGTGAAGGTGCCCCAGCCGTTGACCTCCTCGATCTTGTTCTTCTTCATGAGGAAGTGGACGCCCTTGACGATGCCGTCGGAGACCTGACGGCTGCGCGCGTGGGTCGGCTCGAAGGCCATCGTCGCGTCGCCGGTGATGCCGAACTTGTCCTTCTCGTGCGTCAGCACGTGGGCCAGCTCGGCGTTGCGGAGCAGCGCCTTGGAGGGGATGCAGCCGACGTTGAGGCAGACCCCGCCCCAGTACTTCTTCTCGACCACCGCGACGGACCTGCCGAGCTGGGCGGCCCGGATGGCCGCGACGTACCCTCCGGGCCCGGCGCCGAGGACGATGACATCGAAGTGCCGGAGACCGGAAGAGTGCTCGCTCACAGCCTCCAGCCTAGTGATCCGCCCGGTCCGACGCTCCGAGGTAGCCGACGTCCCAGCCACTACCCTGTGCCCGTGCCCCTGTACGCCGCCTACGCGTCGAACCTCGACCCGCGGCGCATGGG
>JBJMIP010000016.1:0-7299 GCA_045806825.1 Marmoricola sp. | reverse complement strand
CGGATCGGCTCGGGCCAGCAGTACATGCCGATGATCTCGTTGCGTGACTGGGTCGCCGCGACCGTCTACGTGGCCGAGCACGGGGAGATCGACGGCGGCGTGAACGTGTGCTGCTCGAGCACCCCGACCAACGGCCAGTTCACCTCCGAGCTGGCGGGGCTGCTGCACCGGCCCGCGCTGGCACCGGTCCCTGCCGTCGTGCTCAAGCAGGCCGCGGGGAAGCTCGCCCCCGAGCTGCTGGGCTCGATCCGAGCGGTCCCGGAGAAGCTGCTCAGCGCCGGGTTCCGGTTCGCCGATCCCGACGTCGGCTCGGTGCTGCGCACCGGCCTCGGCGTACGCTCGTAGCTGTGAGTCTCCAGCACCGCCCTCTCGGACTGGTCGAGTACCGCGCAGCCTGGGAGCTGCAGCGCGAGGAGCACGCCGAGGTCGTCGCCGGTGGCGCTGACCGGGTGCTCCTCCTCGAGCACCCGCCGGTGTTCACCTGCGGCAAGCGCACCGCGCCGGGCGACCGGCCCCTGGATCCCGGCGGTGCGGACGTCATCGACGTCGACCGCGGCGGTCAGATCACCTTCCACGGCCCCGGGCAGCTGGTCGGTTACCCGATCGTCACGCTGCCCGACCACGTGCTGGTCGTGGACTACGTACGCCGCGTCGAGGAGGCCCTGATCGGGGTCTGCACCGAGCTCGGCGTCACCACCGCCCGCGTTCCGGGCCGTAGCGGCGTCTGGCTCCGGGCCGACCCGGCTCGCGGGCTGGGCGAACGCAAGATCGCTGCGCTCGGCATCAGGGTGAGCCGCGGCGTGACCATGCACGGCTTCGCGATCAATTGCGACGTCGACCTGGGCTGGTACGACCGCTTCGTCCCGTGCGGGATCGCGGATGCCGGCGTCACCTCGCTGTCGGCCGAGCTGGGCCGCGACGTCACCGTCTCCGAGGTGCTGCCGGTGGTTCAGCGCCACCTCGACGAGCTGCTCGCCTGGGCGCCGTACACCGCCACACCGGACTACGAGGCCAGGCCCGAACCGGGCAAGGCCGCCTCCGGCCTGCGTGTCCCTGTTCTCAATCCGCTTGCGTGAGCGCCGACTGGGGAATGCTGGTCAGATGAGTGACCTGGTCGTCGAGACGCGTGGCCTGCGCAAGGTCTACCGGGACGCCAGCCGGAAGATCGTCGCCGTCGACGGCCTGGACCTCGCCGTCGAACGTGGCGGGGTGCACGGCTTCCTCGGTCCGAACGGCTCTGGCAAGACCACCACGATCCGCCTCCTGCTCGGGCTGTCGACCCCGGACGCCGGCAGCATCACGGTGCTCGGCGAGGAGTACCCCAGCCGGATCCCTGCCGCCCTGAGCCGCGTCGGCGCACTGCTGGAGCGCGGCCTGTTCTCCCCCGGCCTGACCGGACGCAAGAACCTGGACCTGCTGGCCCGGGCCGGCGGCCTCCCGCGCACGCGTGTCGACGAGGTGATCGAGCAGGTCGACCTCGGTGACGACGCCAAGCGCCGCTACCGCGGCTACTCGCTCGGACGTCGCCGACGGCTCAGCCTGGCCGCCGCCCTGCTGAAGAATCCCGAGCTGCTGATCCTCGACGAACCGTCCAACGGGCTCGACCCGGCCGGGATCCGGGACATGCGCGACACCATCCCGCGCCTGGCCGAGTCGGGGGTCAACGTGCTGCTCTGCTCGCACATCCTGGCCGAGGTCCAGGAGGTCTGCCGGTCGGTGTCGATCATCGACGAGGGGCGGCTGCTCGCGTCGGGAACGGTGGCCGACCTGCTCGGCGAGAGCACCGCGCGCACGAAGGTCGGCGTCGCCGAGCCGGACCGGGCACTGGCGGTGCTGACCGAGAGCGGGTACCAGGGACGTCGCGACGGCGAGTTCCTCGTCGTCGACGGCCACGAGCACCCCGAGGTGATCACCCGGGTCCTGGCCGGCCATGGTCTCTACGTCAGCGAGCTGCACGCGATCCGGCCGACGTTGGAGTCCTACTTCCTCAAGCTGACCGGGCACCGGCCGCCACCTTCGGACAATCCCGGGGCCGACCGGACCGCCGAGCACCTGCGCGACCTCGAGGAGGGTGAGGAGCCGTGATCGGCCTGATCCGCGTCGAGCTGACCCGCTACCGGGCGCGCCGGGCGATCGCGCTGCTGATCCTGCTGGCCGCCGTGCTCGCCGCGCTGGTGGCGTGGAAGTCGGCCTGGGACACCCGGCCGCCGAGCAAGCTCGAGGTCGCCACCGCGAAGGCGAACGCCGAGCACGAGGCGAACCGCTCGGACATCAGGGCCGACATGGCCACCTGCCTGAAGTCGCCGACCGACTACCTCGGCTACGGCGCCACCCAGCAGAACTGCCGCGACGTGCTGGCAGCCGCGGGCCAGAGCTACCTGCCACGAACCCCGCTCGACCTGTCCGGGACGCTCAAGGGCAACGGGCTCGGGCTCTCGGTACTCGTGATCGGGCTGATCATCATCGCCGCGAGCACGTTCGCCGGGTCGGACTGGGCCTCGGGCTCGATCGGGAACCAGCTGCTCTTCGAGCCACGCCGCTCGCGGATCTGGGCCGCGAAGGCGATCGCGGTCACCGCCGCCAGCGGACTCGCGGCACTCGTCGTACTCGGGGGGTTCTGGCTCTCCCTGTACCTGGTCGCGGCGGGTCGTGACGTGCCGCACGGCTCCAGCGTCGTCAACGACATCGCCTGGCACCTGGCCCGAGCCGTCGCGCTGGCCATGGGCGCCGGGCTCGGCGCCTACGCGCTGACGATGCTGCTGCGGCACTCGGTGGCCACGCTGGCGCTGCTGTTCGCGTACGCGATCGGTGGCGAGCTGGTCGTCAGCCTGCTCCCGGTGGACGGAATCGCGCGCTGGTCCTTGGGCAACAACGTCTTCGGCTGGCTCGAGTCCCGGCTGGAGATCTTCGGCTGCAGCCGGCTCACCTCGGACTGCTCCCGGACCCACATCAGCCACCTGGACTCGGGGCTCTACCTGCTCGTGCTGCTCCTTGTCGCGGTCGCCGCCTCCTGGGTCGCCTTCCGCCGTCAGGACGTGTGAACCTCCGGCGTAGGCTGTTCCGGTGACTGACGTAGTTCCCGATGGCCGCAAGCTGCTCCGCCTGGAGGTCCGCAACGCGGAGACCCCGATCGAGCGGAAGCCCGAGTGGATCAAGACCCGGGCGAAGATGGGGCCGCAGTACCGCGAGCTCCAGCAGCTGGTGAAGTCCGAGGGCCTGCACACGGTCTGCCAGGAAGCCGGCTGCCCGAACATCTTCGAGTGCTGGGAGGACCGCGAGGCCACCTTCCTCATCGGGGGCGACCAGTGCACCCGTCGCTGCGACTTCTGCCAGATCGACACCGGCAAGCCCGAGCCGCTCGACCGTGACGAGCCGCGCCGGGTCGCCGAGTCCGTGCAGACGATGAACCTGCGCTACGCGACGATCACGGGTGTCGCCCGCGACGACCTTCCCGACGGCGGCGCCTGGCTGTACGCCGAGACGGTGCGCGCGATCCACGAGCTCAACCCGGACACCGGCGTGGAGAACCTGGTGCCCGACTTCAACGGCGAGCCGGACCTGCTGGCCGAGGTCTTCGAGTCGCGCCCCGAGGTCCTGGCCCACAACGTCGAGACGGTGCCGCGGATCTTCAAGCGGATCCGACCGGCGTTCCGCTACGACCGCTCGCTCGACGTGCTCACCGCGGCCCGGAAGTTCGGCCTGGTGACGAAGTCGAACCTGATCCTCGGCATGGGTGAGACCCGCGAGGAGGTCAGCCAGGCCCTGGTCGACCTGCACGCGGCCGGGACCGAGCTGATCACCATCACCCAGTACCTGCGCCCCTCGGTGCGCCACCACCCGGTCGAGCGCTGGGTCAAGCCCGAGGAGTTCGTCGAGCTCCAGGCCGAGGCCGAGGAGATCGGGTTCGCCGGCGTCCTCTCCGGCCCGCTGGTGCGCTCCTCCTACCGAGCGGGTCGGTTGTACCGCCAGGCGATGGATGCCCGCACGGAGACCGCAAGCTAGGTCGACTAGGCTCGACCCCCGGAAGTCCCCTGACCTAGAAGGCGTCACCACCCATGGCTGAGAAGGACCCGAACAAGGCCGGCCGGATCAAGCAGATCCTGCAGAGCTACCAGATGACCAAGCAGAACGATCCCCGGATCGGTCTGATCCTGCTGGGCACGTTCCTGCTGGGCACCCTCGGCGGTTTCGCGCTGGTCTACCTGCTGCTCGGCAGCCTGGTCCTCCCGATCATCTTCGGCGTGCTCTTCGGCACGCTCGCGGTGCTCATCGTCTTCGGCCGGCGTGCCCAGTCGGCTGCGCTCGGCTCCATCGAGGGGCAGCCCGGTGCTGCGGCGGCTGCGCTCGGGATGCTGCGCCGCGGTTGGAAGACCGACCCGGCGATCGCCTTCACCAAGCAGCAGGACGTCCTGCACCGGTTGGTCGGCCCTCCGGGGATCGTGCTGATCGGCGAGGGCAACATCAACCGGATCAAGCCGTTGATGGCTGCGGAGCGTCGCAAGCACGAGCGGGTTGCCGCCGACACCACGATCCACGAGGTCTACGTCGGTGACGGCGAGGGCCAGGTCCCGCTGCGCAAGCTCGTCCGGTACGTCGCCAAGCTCGGCAAGTCGCTGAAGCCGGCGCAGATGACCGACGTGCTGGCCCGGATCAAGGCGCTGGACGCCAACCGCTCGGCGGTCCCGCTGCCCAAGGGCCCGATGCCGACCTCGATGAAGGGTGCGCGCGGGAACCTGCGCGGCCGCTGACCCGAGGCGCGTCCAGCGGGAGCACCGCTGGGCTCAGTGAGCACCGATGATGTCGCTGGTGAACAGTGGCGTGCGACGCGCGGTGCGGCGTACGACGCGCTCGGTGGTGCCGCTGCCGGCCGACCCGGACTGAGCGCTGGACCGACGGCCGCGGACCAGCCGCGCGCGGCGACCGTTCTCGGCCTCGCGCACCCGGTCACTGACGATCTGCCGGGCGATGGCGGGGGTGAACATGGTGTGCATGGTGTGCTCCTCGGACTGATGTCGCGGTGCTTGCTGACACCGTCAAATCTGTCTCTAAGGCCCCCCTGCGCACATGGGGCGGACGCCTAGTCCCGCACCCGGAGAACCCCCGGATTCCGGCCTGAGGCGCCTTAGTACCGCGGCGCTACCTCAGCGCGTCATCACCTGGGAGGCCGGCGGCACCTTGATGCTGACCGGTTTGCCCCAGTCCGAGGCCTTCATCACCAGGGTCTGACCGCTGACGGTCATCTTCACCTGGCGCAGCAGCGAGTCCGCGTCGATCCAGACGTCGTAGCTGACGATCGCCGGGGTCTTGGCGGTGCCCTCGGGTACGCCGAACAGCGAGCTGACCTTCTTTGTGTCCACGGTCAGCACGTAGTGCTCGACCTTGGTGCCGTCGACGGTCTCGCTGCCCTGGTCGGCGACCTTGGTGATGCCGGTCTTGAGGCTCTCCAGCGCGGACTTCGGGCCGAAGCTGGCGAGCTGGCCGAGCAGGCTGCCGAGCGCGGGATCGGACTTGTCGATCTTGAGGTACTTGCTGCCCTTGGTCTGCTGCAGGTACATCACCCCGTCGACCAGGACCACCTTCACGGTCTGGGCCCCGGTGATCATCTGCATCGCCATCGAGACCCCGGTGCCGGAGTAGTCGACGTCCGCCTTGGCGCTCAGCGAGCTGCCGAGCTCGAGGTCGAGCTTGGCGGTCTTCGCCGTGGCCATCGCGTCGGTCAGCCGGGTCACGAACGCGGCCGTGTCGTCAGCCTTGGGGGTCGACCTCTTCGACGCGCTCTTGGCGCCACCGTCGTCACCGCCACCGCAGGCGGCGACGGGCGCGAGCAGGACCGTGGCCGAGAGCAGGGCGGCCAGGACACGGGTGCGGGGGCTGGACATGGGTCTCCTCGAGGTCATTCTGATCAAGACTTCCGGTACGCGCCGGAGTCGGTCCACAGGTCGTGCAAGCCGCGGCCGTCGGGCCGGAACACCAGCGGCGGGATCACCAGGCAGACCAGCAGCTGGCGCAGCAGGGCTCCCAACAGGCTCAGCGGACGTCCGTCGGGGTGGACGACCCGGATCTTCAGGACGGTCTGCCCGAACGACGAGCCGGTCAACGCGATCCCGACCGCCGACTCGAGCCAGAAGATGATCAGGCTGAGCGCGCCGAACGCCTGGTGCTGGACGTCCTGCAGGATGAAGAAGGTGACCAGGTAGCAGGCGATCCAGTCGACGAACAGGGCGCCGATCCGGGACAGCCAGGAGGCCCCTTCGAACGGCGCTGTGGCCGGGTTCGCCGGGTACGGGCGGGGGCTGCTGGGCTCGGACATCACCGCGACCCTATCCAGCAGCCCCACGGCTCCCGAGGGTGGTCCGGTCCGGGTCGTGGTACGCGTTACATGGCGGAAACAATCCAGATACGGTCGTTTAATCGGTTACCCGTACGCTTCCCGCGTTGGTGGCGCATCGTCGCGCCCTCAACACTCACCACTCCCTTGACTCGGTCGCGGCTGCGGCCAAGGAGGACGAATGTTCCAGAACAGCGAAGAGCTGCTGAAGTTCATCAAGGACGAGGGCGTCGAGATGGTCGACGTCCGTTTCTGCGACCTGCCCGGTGTGATGCAGCACTTCACGGTCCCGGTCTCGTCCTTCGACCAGTCCGTCTTCGACGACGGCCTGGGCTTCGACGGCTCGTCCATCCGTGGCTTCCAGGCCATCAACGAGTCCGACATGCAGCTCTACCCGGACCCGACGACGGCGTACGTCGACCCGTTCCGGAAGTCCAAGACGCTCAACCTGAACTTCTTCATCCACGACCCGATCACGGGCGAGGCGTACTCCCGCGACCCGCGCAACATCGCGAAGAAGGCGCTGGCGTACCTGGCCAGCACCGGCATCGCGGACACCGCGTTCTTCGCGCCGGAGGCCGAGTTCTACATCTTCGACAACGTCCGGTACTCCACCGGCGTGAACGAGGGGTACTACCACATCGACTCCGTCGAGGGCTGGTGGAACTCGGGCAAGGAGGGCGAGGACAACCTCGGCTACAAGACCCGCCTCAAGGGTGGTTACTTCCCCGTCGAGCCGTACGACCACTACAGCGACCTGCGCGCCGACATGGTCAAGAACCTCGAGGCTGTCGGCCTGCTCGTCGAGCGTGCGCACCACGAGGTCGGCACCGCCGGCCAGGCGGAGATCAACTACCGCTTCGACACGCTGCTCAAGGCCGCCGACGACGTCATGAAGTTCAAGTACGTCATCAAGAACACCGCCTGGCAGCAGGGCAAGTCGGTCACCTTCATGCCCAAGCCCATCTTCG
>JBJMIP010000015.1:0-3065 GCA_045806825.1 Marmoricola sp. | reverse complement strand
ATCGCGACCGCGATCGGCAAGTACTGGGTGACCAAGCGCGGTCCGGCCTTCACGGCCGAGGCGATGGAGTGCTTCGGCGGCAACGGTTACGTCGAGGACTCCGGGATGCCGCGGCTGTACCGGGAGGCGCCGCTGAACTCGATCTGGGAAGGCTCCGGCAACGTCAACGCGCTCGACGTGCTGCGTGCGCTCGGTCGCGAGCCGGAGTCGCTGGAGGCCTTGACGGCCGAGCTTGCGAAGGCTGAGGGAGCCGACCGCCGCCTGGATTCCGCGGTGGCCCGACTCTCCTCCGAGCTCGCCGACCTCGACGGTATCGAGGTCCGGGCCCGTGGCCTCGTCGAGAAGATGGCCCTGGTGCTCCAGGGCTCGCTGCTGGTCCGGCACGCCCCGACCGCGGTAGCGGACGCGTTCTGTGCCAGTCGCCTCGACGGCCAGGGCGGGTTGGCCTTCGGCACCCTGCCGGCCGGGACCGACTTCGGGGCAATCCTGGACCGGGCCCTGCCCGAGGGTTCCTGACCGTGGGTGAGGTTGACTACCAGACCCTGACCTACGAGGTCGACGGTCGGATCGCCCGGATCACCTTCAACCGTCCGGAGCACGGGAACGCGATCACCTCCGACACCCCGGTCGAGCTCGCGCACGCTGTCGAACGGGCCGATGTGGATCCCGGGGTGCACGTGATCCTGCTCAGCGGCCGCGGCAAGGGCTTCTGCGGCGGCTACGACCTCGGAATCTTCGCCGAGCGCAGCGAGGCGGACGGCGCGGCCGATCCGCGAGGGGGCACGGTGTTGGATCCTGCTGTGCAACTAGGGAACCACGACCCGGGTCGCACCTGGGACCCGATGGTCGACTACCAGATGATGAGCCGCTTCAACCGAGGCTTCGCCAGCCTGCTGCACGCGAACAAGCCGACCGTCGCCAAGCTGCACGGGTTCGCGGTCGCCGGCGGTACGGACATCGCCCTGCACTGCGACCAGATCATCTGCGCCGACGACACCAAGATCGGCTATCCGCCCACGCGCGCCTGGGGGGTTCCGGCGACGGGCCTCTGGGGGCACCGCATCGGTGATCAGCGCGCGAAGCGGATGCTGCTCACCGGAGACCTGATCACCGGCAAGCAGGCCGAGGACTGGGGTCTGGTCATCGAGTCCTGCCCGGCTGAGGAGCTCGACGAACGCACCGAGGCGCTCGTGAACCGGATCGCCGCGATGCCGGTCAACCAGCTGATCATGGTGAAGCTCGCCCTGAACTCGGCGCTGCTGGCGCAGGGCGTCGCCACCAGTGGGATGGTCAGCACGGTGTTCGACGGGATCTCCCGGCACACGCCGGAGGGCTACGGCTTCGCGCAGCGTGCGGTGGAGGTCGGCTTCCGCGAGGCCGTCCGCGAGCGTGACGAACCCTTCGGCGATGCCAAGCCCGTCCATGACCAGCCCCGTTGACGCGGCGGTCCTGATCCCGATCTTCACCGACGGGCGCGGGGACGTCGTCGTCTACACCGAGCGCAGCGCGGACCTGCGCAAGCACGCGGGCGAGATCTCCTTCCCGGGCGGCCGTCAGGACCCGGGGGAGACGCTGCTCGAGACGGCGCTGCGCGAGGCCGAGGAGGAGATCGGGCTGCCGCGCGGCGCGGTCGAGATCGTCGACGAGCTCGAGCCGATCGGCACCTTCGTGAGCAACTTCCGGGTCTTCCCGTTCGTCGGGCGGATCCCCGCCGGTACGGCCTGGACGCTGCACCCGGTCGAGGTGGCGGCCGTGCTCGAGCTGCCGCTGGCCGACGTCCGGGCCGGGCACCGGTTCGAACGGCTCTGGAGAAAGGGCGTCCCGGTCCGCACCGACACCTACACCGTGGACGGGCACCTGATCTGGGGCGCAACGGCACGAATCACCCGCGACCTGCTGGACCGGTTGCCAGGCTGACCGCAGGCCGCCACGATTCGGAGCATGCGCCACCTCCCGAAGTTCGAGCACGCCTACGGCCTGCACGGCCCGGACATCCGTGGCGTGCGCCCGTACCAGGTCATCGGCCTGGTGTGGTTCGCGAACTTCGTCGGCGCGATCGTGCTGTTCATCGACTACCTGGTGGTGCTGCCGTTCCCGGCGAAGTACAGCACCCACGACATCGTCGCGCCGAACGTCGTTCTCGGTCTCGTCCTGATGGTGCTGAGCTGGCTGGTGCTGGGCGTGGTCGGCGCGCCGCGCGCCCACCGCGCGCTCGACTGGACGATCCGCGGGATGGCGCCCGACAAGGAGGAGCAGGAGCTCACCCTGAACCTGCCCTGGTGGCTGTTCTGGCTGCAGGTGTTCACCTGGCTCTTCTCCTGCGTCGTCTTCTTCTACGCCAACATCGACACCAGCTTCATGTACGCGCTGCAGCTGGCGACGACCGTGATCATCAGCGGCCTGGCGACCGCCGCGACGACGTACCTGTTGTGCATGCGGCTGTTCAAGTCTGCGATCACCCGGGTGCTGGAGCTGTCGCCGCCGCAGCGCGGGACCACCGCCGGCGTGGGCGAGAAAGCGGTCTTCATCTACACGCTGACCACCGGGGTGCCGATGATCGGCCTGATCGGCATGGTGGCCTTCGCCAACGAGACCGGCGTCTCGCTGAGGCAGCTCTCGGTCAGCGGCCTGATCATCGGGCTGGGTGCGCTGGTGACGGGCTACTTCGCCACGGTGCTGTTCGCGAAGTCGGTCGGCGAACCGCTCGGCGGTCTGACCGAGGCGCTGGCCGACATCGAGAACGGCGACCTCAACGTCTCGGTGATCGTCGACGACGCCGGGGAGATCGGGCAGCTGCAGACCGGCGTGAACAAGATGGTGCACGCGCTGCGGGAGCGCGAGCAGCTCCGCGACCTGTTCGGTCGGCACGTCGGGGAGGACGTGGCCCGACTGGCGCTGTCCCAGGGAGTCGAGCTCGGCGGGGAGGAGCGTGAGGCGGCGGCGCTGTTCGTGGACGTGATCGGCAGTACGACGTACGCGGCGACGCACCCGGCGATCGAGGTGGTCGCTGCGCTGAACCGGTTCTTCGAGGTCGTGGTCCAGGTCGTCTCCGAGCACGGGGGACT
>JBJMIP010000014.1:0-13675 GCA_045806825.1 Marmoricola sp. | reverse complement strand
CCGAGGACGCGCAGGCCGCGTTCGTGGGCCGCGTCGATCAGCCGCCGGTAGGCCTCGTCACCGCCGAGCAGCGGGTCGACCTCGTCGAACGTGCTGGCGTTGTAGCGGTGGTTGCTCTCGCCCGGGAACACCGGCGTCAGGTACAGCGTGGTCGCGCCGAGACCGACGATGTGGTCGAGGTGCTCGGTGATGCCGTCGAGGTCCCCGCCGTAGAACTGCAGCGGTGTGTGCGGCCCGACGTGGATCGGCGCCTCACCCCACTGCGCCGGCACGGCCCAGTCCGGGATCGGTCGGTCGTCGGCGGCCCTCGAGCGCGCGAACCGGTCCGGGAAGACCTGGTAGACGACGCCGTCCCGCCCCCAGTCGGGAGCGGGCTCGTAGCTGGAGACGGTGAAGTCGTGGGCGTCGGTCACGTCGCGGTCGAAGACGCCGGCCTGGTTGAGCCAGACGAAGGTTTCGCCGTAGGTGACCAGGAAGCGGTAGCGCTGCACCGGGTTGTGCACCGTGACCGTGCCGACCCACCAGGTGCTGTCGTCGTCGACGCGCTCGACGGCGCAGGCGGCGAAGAAAGGCTCGCCGTCCTCGACCGTGCGCAACCACACCGAGTCGGGGTGCAGGTGGTTGCTGGTGCGCACCCGGACCTGGATCCTGCTGCCCAGCGGACCGCGCTCGGGTTTGCGGTACAGCGGAGACCCGTCGTGGTGGGGGAAGTGCAGCAGGGGGTCCACGACGCCATCCTCCCTGATGTCACGTTGCCCTGTCCGGAATGTCCCCGGATCTCTCCCGAGGTTCTTCGCCGGTACGATGGCCGCCGCCGGTCAGCGCACCGGCTCGCCGGTGTAGCTCAGTTGGTAGAGCGCCTCTCTTGTAAAGAGGATGTCGCGGGTTCGACTCCTGTCACCGGCTCCGCGCCGAGTCGTGTGCCTGAGCGCGCGCTATACGACGCGCTGGGGCACACGACCCGCGGCGTCGAGCTGCTTCAGTGCGTGACGACGGTGGACGCCAGCACTTTGCCGTCAACGACGTAGTCCAGCCTGATCTTGTTGCCGCCGGGGCCGATGGCCACAAAGGACCGAGCGAAGTTGCCGTCGCGTACCTCGATGGTGGCAACAGGGGTGTTCTTCCGGCCGGTCGGACCGTCGAGCACGTAGGCCTTGATAGCGCCCGCGTCGACGCCGCCATCCGATCCGGAGACCAGTCTTCCGGACACTCTCACGTTCGGGCCGCCCGGAGTATTCGGCCTGCTGGTGTCCCGAGCCAGCGTCGCGTTGTCGAAGTGAATTGCACTCTGGGTAGGGCGTGAGGACGTCGATGCGCCGGCATGAGGCACCGCCGTAGGACCGCATCCTGCGAGCGCGCACAGTGCAAACGAACCCGCGACGACCGACGCAGCTCTCCTCATGCGAAGGTCCTCCCATCTCAGGCGAATGCGACGTGCCCTCGAGTGTGGCACGGCGGATCCGCCGCGTGCAGGACGCGGGTTCGACTCCTGTCCCCGGCTCCGCTCTTCTAGATGCCGCGGATCGCGGCAGCCACCGCGGACGGGACGTCGGGGTGGAACACCGACGGGATGATGAAGCTCGGGTTCAGCTCGTCGGGCTGGACGACGTTCGCGATCGCGTGCGCCGCTCGCAGCAGCATCTCTATGGTGATCTCCTTGGCCCGGGCGTCCAGCAGGCCGCGGAAGACCCCGGGGAACGCGAGCACGTTGTTGATCTGGTTGGGGTAGTCGGACCGGCCGCTGGCGACGACCTCGGCGTACTTCGATGCGTCGATCGGGTCGACCTCGGGGTCGGGGTTGGCGAGGGCGAACACGACCGCGCGCGGCGCCATCTCCGGGATCCACTCCGCGTCGAGGATCCCCGGAGCGCTCACCCCGATGAACACGTCCGCCCCCTGCAGGCCGGCGCGCAGGTCCCCGGAGACCTTCCGCGGGTTCGTCACCCCGGCCAGGGCCTCCTGCGACGGCGAGAGGCCCTCGAGGCCCGGCACCAAGCAACCGACGCGGTCGTAGACGATGACGTCGCTGATCCCGGCGGCGAGGAGAAGCGTGACGATCGCGGTCCCGGCCGCACCGGCGCCGGAGACGACCGCACGCGCGGTGCTGATGTCCTTCTCGACGACCCGCAGCGCGTTCAGCAGGGCGGCGAGGACGACGATCGCGGTCCCGTGCTGGTCGTCGTGGAAGACCGGGATGTCGAGGCTCGCGCGCAGCCGCTGCTCGATCTCGAAGCAGCGCGGTGCGGCGATGTCCTCGAGGTTGATGCCGCCGAACCCAGGAGCGATGAGCTCGACGGTGCGGACGATCTCGTCGGTGTCCTGGGTGGCCAGGCAGATCGGCCAGGCGTCGATGTCGGCGAACCGCTTGAACAGCGCCGCCTTGCCCTCCATCACCGGCAGCGCGGCCTCGGGCCCGATGTTGCCCAGGCCGAGGACGGCCGAGCCGTCGGTGACCACCGCGACGGAGTTGCCCTTGATGGTCAGCCGCGAGACGTCCTCGGGGTTGTTGGCGATCGCCATGCTGACGCGACCGACGCCAGGCGTGTACGCCATCGACAGGTCGTCGCGGGTCCTCAGCGGGACCTTCGAGGAGACCTCGATCTTGCCGCCGAGGTGCAGCAGGAAGGTGCGGTCGCTGACCTTGTGCACCTCGACCCCGGGCACCGCCCCCACGGTGGCTTGCAGCTGCTCGGCGTGGTCGCCGTCGGCCGCCGAGCAGGTGACGTCGAGGCGCAGCCGGGTCGGGCTGGACTCGACGACGTCGATGCCGGTCACGACGCCGCCGTCGTTCGAGATCGCGGTTGCTATCGCGCCGACGAGGCCGTGGTCGGGGGAGGTGTGCAGCCGCATGGTGACTGAGTACGACGAGGTCGTTGCGTTTCGGGACACGACCTCAGGCTGACAGCCTGGCCGGTTACGCGCGAGTCACTCCAGAAGTGACTTTCCGACCGCGTCCTCCGAAGAATTTTCCGAAGCATTTCTTCCGAGAAATTCCCACACTCTTTGGGTGTTTTCACCTGACTTGGTGTCACAAATTGCCCAGTTCTGCGAAGAATTAGCGGCACAACGTGGTTATTCGCGAACTGGTTTGCCCGATTCGGCGAGGTTCTTCCCGGTGTTCTGCCTCGGTGTTCAAGTCTATTGACGGTGCGGTTGCCTTGGTTGTCCAAGACGATCCCCGGTGCCCACACGGAGAACCAGAACATGGCTCAGACCACCCACCAGCAGCGCGCCGCGCACGCCGTTGCCGCGCGGATGGCCCGGTTGGAGTGGAACAACACCCAGCTCGTCGCTGCGACGGGAGCCGACCCGGGCACCATCGGCGACTTCCTGAACGGCAAGCGCTGGCCGAAGATCGGCACCCAGGGAAAGATCGAGCGCGCGCTGGAGTGGCCGCCCGGGACCCTGCGGTCGATCGCCTCTGGTGGTGCGGCCCCGGACCTGGTCGGCCCTGTCGGTGGTCGACGTGAGGATGGCGACCAGTACGACGACTCGCTCCGCTTCCGTCGCCCCGCCGGCCTGAGTGACCAGCAGTGGGAGCGGGTCTCCGCCGAGGCCCGGGAGTTCATCGAGTGGCAGATCGAGAAGGCAGTCCGCCGCAGCTGAGCTACGACCCGGCGGCCGACGCTGCCGAGCGCTACCCGGACTGGGTGGTCGCCACAGCTGATCTCGGTGGCCTGATTCCCGAGGTCCTCTCCCGCAGTCGCCGGGTGATCCTGCTCGAGCAGGAACACAGCGCTGCGCAACGACGCAGCTCCCTGGCGCACGCGGTGGCCCACCTCGACCTCGGCCACGCGCAGACTCTGAACGGCTGGTTCGAGCAGCGCGAGGAGCTCGAGGCCGAGGACCTCGCCGGTCGACGACTGATCCCGGTGGAGGGGCTGGCCCGGGCGCTGAGCTGGTCGCGCGACCACGACGAGGTGGCCCGCGAGCTCGGCGTCGACGAGGCGATGCTGCGCATGCGGCACCAGCGGATGCGGCCCGAGGAGCGCCGCCGGTTGCGCCGGTTGCTGGCCCGCTCGGACCGGGCGACCTGGGTCAACCGCTGATCCGGGTCACCTCGAACTGCAGGCGCGGGTGCGCGTAGGACTCCTGGCTCTGGACCAGCCGCAGCTCGCGCGACTTGGCCTCCAAGGTGTTCTCCAGCAGGTCGAAGACGCTGGAGGCGGTGCGGGCCAGCGCGGTCGCCACGTCGCCGGTGGAGACGAGGTGGGCCGAGAACAGTGCCGCGGTGACGTCCCCGGACCCGTTGCTCTTCATCGGCAGTCGCGGTGTGGAGATCGACCAGGCACCGTCGCCGTTGACGACGAGCATGCCGATCGTGTCCGGGTCCGAGTCGGCGTGCGCGTGGCTGGTGACCAGCACGGTCTCCGGGCCGAGCGACCTGGCGGCGTGCGCGGCGTCGATGACGGCGGCGAGGTCCGGTCGGTCACGCTCCGGGTCGAGGGCGCCGGTGAGGAACCCGAGCTCGAACTGGTTCGGCGTGATCAGGTCGGCGCGCGGAATGACCCGGTCCCGCAGCAGCGGCGGGATCGCCGGGTCGACGAAGCAGCCGCTGCGCGCGTTGCCCATCACCGGGTCGCAGGCGTAGACGGCGTCCGGGTTGGCGCGCTTGACCCTCTCCACGGCGTCGAGGATCACCTCGGCGATCTGCGGGCTGCCCTGGTAGCCCGAGAGCACCAGCCCGATGCCCGACATCGCGCCGCGCTCCTCGATACCCAGGACGATCTCGCGGACGTCGTCCCCGGCCACGACCGGCCCGCGCCACGCGCCGTACCCGGTGTGGTTGGAGAACAGCACGGTGTTCACCGGGAGCACCTCGTGGCCCAGGCGCTGGAGCGGGAAGACCGCCGCGCTGTTGCCCACGTGGCCGTAGCTGACCGCCGACTGGATGGAGAGCACCTGCATCCCTCGATCCTGCCACCGGTGACGCCCTAGCCGCCTAAACTAGAACTTGTTACAGTTGCGGGGCCCGGGACTGGGACCCGGTGCTCACACGTGCGCCAACGAATGAGGAGACCATGGCAAAGCAGCGGTCGAACGAGGCTGACTACGTCGTCGTCGGGTCCGGGAGCTCCGGGAGTGCTCTCGCCGGCCGGCTGGCCGAGGCGGGGCACAGCGTGATCCTGCTCGAGGCGGGCAAGAGCGACGAGAAGTTCCTGGTCAAGAAGCCGGGCATGATCGGCCCGATGCACGCGGTGCCGCAGATCAAGAAGACCGTCGACTGGGGCTTCTACTCCACCCCGCAGAAGCACATCCTCGACCGCAAGATGCCCGTCCCGCGCGGCAAGGTCGTCGGCGGCTCGAGCTCGATCAACGGCATGGTCTACGTCCGCGGCAACCGCGCCAACTTCGACTCCTGGGCGGCCGAGGGCAACGAGGGCTGGGACGCCGACTCGGTCAACGCGGCGTACAAGCGCATGGAGGACTTCGAGGGCGGCGAGGACGCCTACCGCGGCGCCGGCGGCCCGATCCGGGTCACCCGCAACAAGTTCCCGCAGGAAGGCTCGCTGCAGTTCATCGACGCGACCTCGGATGCACTCGGGGTCCCGGTGAACGAGGACTACAACGGCGAGTCGCAGGAAGGCATCTCGCGGATGCAGCAGAACGCAGCCGACGGACTGCGTTACTCCGCTTCGCGCGGCTACGTGCACAACCTGGCGCCGGCCACCCTCGAGCTCCAGAGCGAGGTGATGGTCAACAAGGTCAACATCGAGCACGGCCGGGCCACCGGCGTCGACGTCACCGACAAGAACGGGTCCAAGCGGACCATCCGCGCGGGCAAGGAGGTCATCCTCTCGGCCGGCTTCGTCGGCTCCGCCCAGCTGCTGATGCTCTCCGGCGTCGGCCATGCCCAGCACCTGCGCGACCACGGCATCGAGGTGATCTCGGACCTGCCGGTCGGCGACAACCTGCACGACCACATGTTCCACGCGATGACGTTCCACACCACGTCGACCAAGATGAAGGGCAGCCCGGCGTTCTTCGCCAAGGGCATCGCCAAGGAGGTGCTGCGTCCGGGGACGACGTTCCTGGCGAACTCCGTCTTCGAGTCGGTCGGTTTCGTGAAGACCTCGCAGTCGACGAACAACGTGCCGGACCTGCAGCTGCACATGCTGCCGTGGTCCTACGTCTCGCCCAACCAGGACGAGCCGATCATGCACGACGTCGACCCGCGCACCTCGATGACGATCCTGGTCACGCTGATCTACCCGCACAGCCGCGGCACCCTGCGACTCGCGAACACCGACCCGACGTCGACGCCGCTCATCGACTTCAACTACCTCGGTGACGCCTCCGACCTGGACCTGCTGCTGGAGGGTTCGGAGATGGTCCGCGAGATCATGGGCAACAAGGCGTTCGGCGGTCACGTCAAGGAAGAGATCCACCCCGGCATCGACCTGCAGGGCCCGGACCTGCGCCAGGCGATCCTGAACCGCGCGACCTCGGTCTACCACGGCGTGGGCACCTGCCGGATGGGCGTCGACGAGCTCTCGGTCGTCTCCCCGGACCTCAAGGTGCGTGGCGTCGAGGGCCTGCGGGTGGCGGACGCCTCGATCATGCCGAGCATCACCGGCGGCAACACCAACGCGCCGGCGATCATGATCGGCGAGAAGGCCGCCGCCATCATCTTGGGGCGCTAAGCGACCAGCAGGCTCCGCTTCGACAGCCCCATCCAGTACCCGTCGATCACCTGGTCGGCAGGTGCCTCGGGGTCCAGCCCGGCACCGAGGGCGACGAACAGCGGCGTGTAGTGCTCCACGGTCGGGTGCGCGTACGGCATCCCCGGGGCGTGGGTCCGGTACGCCGCGAGCTCGTTGACGTCACCGCGGGCCAGCGCGTCGGCGGCCCAGAGGTCGAAGTCGACCGACCAGGCCGGCGCCTCGGCGTCGATGCGGAACTCCTTGAGGAACGGCAGTCCGTGGGTGAGGAAGCCGGAGCCGATCACCAGCACGCCCTCGTCGCGCAGCTCGCGCAGCCGGCTGCCCAGGGTGAGCAGCTTGTAGGGGTCGTGGGTCGGCAGCGACATCTGGATCACCGGGATGTCAGCCTCGGGGTACATGATCGTCAGCGGCACCCAGGCGCCGTGGTCCAGGCCGCGGCTGGCGTGCTGGTGGACCTGCTCGGTGTCCGGCATCATCGCGGCGATCCGCTGGGCCAGCGCGGTCGCGTCCGGGGTGTCGTACCGCATCCGGTAGTACTTGGCGTCGAAGCCGCCGAAGTCGTAGACGAGCTCGGTGCCCGGGCCGCTGGCCGACAGCGCGAGCGGGGCGGACTCCCAGTGAGCGCTGACGATGAGGATCGCGGTGGGCCGGGCGAACGTCCCCGCGAGGTCGCGCAGCTGGCCGGACCAGACGGGGTCGTCCAGGAGCGGGGGAGCGCCGTGCCCGATGTAGAGGGCGGGCATCCGGGTGTCGGTCATGGCTCGAGAATAGTTCAACATTCAACAAGTTTCAAGAGGGCGGGGTCATCGGGGGCAGCGACCAGTCCACGGCCTCGCCGCCCTGCTCGACCAGCAGCGCGTTGACCCGGCTGAACGGCTGGGACCCGAAGAACCCGTTGCGGGCCGAGAGCGGGCTCGGGTGCACCGACTCCACGCACGGCACCGTCCCGAGCATCGGCCTGAGCTTGCGGGCGTCGTTGCCCCAGAGGATCGCCGCGAGCGGTCCGCCGCGTTCGACGAGCGCCGTGATGGCTCGCTCGGTCACCGGCTCCCAGCCCTTGCCGCGGTGGGCGTTCGAGACCCCGGGCGCCGTGGTGAGGGTCCTGTTGAGCAGCAGCACGCCGGCATCGGCCCAGGGCGACAGGTCACCGTTGGCGGGAACCGGTACGCCGAGATCGGCGACGAGCTCCTTGTAGATGTTCACCAGGCTCGGGGGCAGCGGCCGGACCTCGGGGGCCACCGAGAAGCTCAGGCCGACCGGGTGGCCCGGGTTGGGGTACGGGTCCTGGCCGACGATCAGCACCCGGACGTCGGCCAGCGGTCGCTGGAACGCGCGGAGCACCCTGTCCCCGGCCGGTTGGTACCCGCGGCCGGCGGCCAGCTCGGCACGCAGGAACGCACCCATGCGGGTGATGTCGTCCTCGACCGGTGCCAGGGCCGCGGCCCAGTCCTCGGCCATCAGGCCCTTCGAGACGAGGTCGGCGAGTGCGCTCACCGGGGCAGGCTACTTCTTCAGCAGCGCGACGATCCGCTTCGCGACCGCCTGGTGGTAGGCCTTGTAGGGGTGGAACTGCAGCGCCTTGCCCGCCAGGTTCGCCTGGCCGTTGACCCAGGGGTCGGCAGAGCAGACGTCGTGGCCCTTCGAGGCCTTCCACATGTCGACGTAGTCGACCTTCGCCTTCTTCGCGAGCGCGGCGTACTCGGTGTCGACCAGCTCGAGCGCCGTCCGCAGCCGGGCCGAGGCGGCAGCCGGCATCGGCAGCTGGGCGGGGCAGTCGGCGTCGTCGGCCAGCACCCGGGGATAGCCGACCAGGATGATCCGCGCCTTCGGTGCGGCCTTGCGTACGTCGGCCAGGTTCTGCTTGACCTGGGCGGTCATCTGGCTCACGTACGTCTCGACCGAGCTGTCCGGGAGCTTGAGGTACTGCCCGCAGGCCGGCAGCGTGATGCCGTTGATCGGCACGCAGACGTAGAGCAGGTAGTAGGCGAGCTGGTAGTCGTTCAGGCCGATCCCCAGGGTGACCAGCTTGGTCCTCTTCGTCACCGCCGCGAGCTGCGGGGCGCGTGTCGCTGCCGGGTTCTGGGTCACCTGGTCCTGCGTCAGGTCCGCCGACGTGGCGCCCCCGCAGGACACGTCGGTCGCCTCCGTGATCCCGAGAGCCTTCGCGACCAGGCCGGGGTAGTTGTCCGCGCTGCGGTGGCAGGCCGTGTCGGTGAACGGACCGTCGCCGGCGACAGCCGTGTAGGAATCGCCCAACGACACGTAGGAGTCGATGGTCCTCGGTCTCGGGTTGCCTGAGCTGCCGCAGGCTGTCAGCGCCAGCAGGGCCAGCGCCAGCAGCGCCGCGACCGCTGCGTGGGCACGCGCGCGGGTACGGGAACGGAGAAGGTACGAGCTCGACATGACCCGGCCAGTATTACGGGGCCTTGGTCAGCGGGTCCTGACCTGGGCGAGGACTGCCTGGGCGACGGCCTGCTCCTCGACGGCCTTCGGGTGGAAGCCGACGCTGCGACCCTTCACCGAGGTCGCTCCGTTGACCCACGGGTCGTCGGTGCACGGCGGGTGGGCTGCGCTCAACCGCTGCGCGTCGACGAACGCAGCCCCGGCCTGGCGCGCCGCCGAGCTCACCGTGCCGGTGAACGACCGCCACGCCTGGTTGCTGTAGAACCACTGGCTCGCGTTCATCTTCGGCAACGCCTTGCAGCCGTTCTCGAACGGCATCAGCTCGGGGTACCCGACGACCACGACGTAGGCGTGCGGCGCTCGTGCGGTCACCGCGCGGATCGTCGCCGGAAGCTCGGTCGACAGCTTCTTGAGCTGGGCGGCCAGGTCGTTGGCGATCACCTTCGGGCCGCACGGCGTCGCCGGGCAGATGTTGAACATCCCGTAGATCAGGTTGTGGTCGGAGATGCCCACCGTGATGGTGACCAGGTCGGTGTCCTTGGTGACCGCGTCGATCTGGGCCGGGACTGCCTTCGCACCCGGCGGGACGTAGCGCCCGGTGATCGCCCTGGTGCTCGCGCCGACGCAGGACACGTTCTTGAAGTCCGCGACCGCGAGGCTGGTCGCCACCTTCTGCGGGTAACCGCCGTCGGTGCGCAGGCAGCCGTCGTTCGACGTTGCCTTTCCGGCGTACGGCGCTGCGGCGAAGCCGTCGCCGAGGGCGACGTAGCTGCGGATCGTGGTGTCCAGCGTCTGCGGCTCCTTGCTACCGAAGCCCCCGCACGCGCTCAACGCCCCGACGAGCAGGGCGGCGAGCAGGCCGGCCGCGGCCCGAGAACGCGGACGCGTCATCGCTTCTGCGCCAGGCTTCGCGAGGACTCCGAGCTGAACCGGCGCTCGCGGTTGGACCCGATCGCGGAGCGGTCCGGCGCCACCTCCGCCTTCGGCGTACTGGTCTTCTTGGCCGGGGCCTTCTTCGCAGCGGCCTTCTTGACGGTCTTCTTCGCAGCGGCCTTCTTGGCCGGGGCCTTCTTCACTGCCGGTCGGGTGCGCGCCGTGGCCTTGGTCACCGGCTGCTCCGGCTCGTCCGGGGTGGAGTACTGCTCGATCCACTCGTCCATCACGACCCAGGTGGTCTGCCGGGCGGCGCGACCGGTGAGCATGCCGAGGTGCCCGCCCGGGACGATCTCGAAGCGCACCTCCTTGGCGTTGGGCAGCAGCGGGACGATCGCCTTGACCGCCGGGATCGGCGCGATGCCGTCGGTGTTACCGGCGAAGACGAGGACCGGAACCTTGATCGCCTTCAGGTCGATCTGGTGCCCCGACAGGTTGACCTTCCCGGTGCTGAGCTGGTTGTGCTTCAGCATCCGGTGGTACAGCTGGCCGAAGGTCCGGCCGGGGTAGGCGATCATGTTCGCGGTGAAGCGGTCGACCGCCTCGATCTGGGCGAGCCACTCGGCGTCGTCGAGGTGCTGCAGCGTGGCGATCGGCTTGGTCAGGAGCTTGGTGCCGCTGCTGAGCTGGAACGCACGGCGGACCAGGGGCTTCGGGGCACCACCCATCACCCGGTAGATCCGGGTGACGATGCCGCCGTCGGTGAGCTTCAGGATCGGGCGCAGCGGCGCGACCAGCGGGACCTGGGTGACGTCGAACGGCGAGCCGACCACCGTCAGCGAGGCGATCGGAAGACCGTTGTCGGCAGCTGCGGCGAGGGCGGCGAAGATCCCGCCCAGCGACCAGCCGATCACGTGCACCGGACGACCGCCGGCGTGCCGGCTGACCTCGCGGATCGCTTCGGGGATGACCTCGTCGACCCAGTGCTCCATGCCGAGGTTGCGGTCGCGGAAGCTGATCTCGCCGTACTCGACGAGGTAGGTGGGCCGACCGGCCTTCACGAAGTGCTCGACCAGCGAGCAGTCCCGGCGCAGGTCGAAGCAGATGGCGGGCGCCGCGAGCGGGGTGACCAGGAGCACCGGGTCACCGGTCGCCCTCACCTGCTTCTGCGGGCGGTAGTGGTAGACCTCGCGCAGCGGCCCGTCGTCGATGAGAGTGCGGGGCATGGGGCGCAGATCGGCCAGCCCGCCGTAGAACACCTTGTGGGCGACGTTGCTGGCGGCGGAGGCGACCTGGTCCGGCTTCGGGATCAGATCCATGGCACGAGGTTACGCGAACGAGCGGAGCCTCACCGAGCATGCTCGGGTGTTGGCGTAGCGAGGAGCGTCGAGGAGCGCAGCGACGATCACCGACTGGTCGGGAGCCATGGACACGACTGCCCAAACGACGGTAGGACAAGGCCCATGAAGCTGAGTCGTCTGGTCGGGGGAGCAGCGGTCGCGGTCGGCGCACTGGCCGTTCGGGACCTGACCCAGAAGCGTCACGCCCTGCAGCGCAACTACCCGGTGATCGCCCACGCGCGGTACTGGCTCGAGACGATCGGGCCCGAGCTGCGGCAGTACATCGTGACCAGCAACGAGGAGGAGCGGCCCTTCACCCGCGACCAGCGGACCTGGATCTACGCCTCCTCCAAGGAGGAGAACAACTACTTCGGGTTCGGCACCGACATGGACGTCGAGCACACCCAGGGGCACGCCTACATCAAGCACCGGACCTTCGCCGACAAGCTGCCCGACGACCACGACAAGTCCGGGCACCTGCCCAGCGCCAAGGTGCTCGGCGGACCGCGCGGCCGCGCCAAGGCGTTCCGGCCTGCGTCGGTGGTCAACATCTCCGCGATGAGCTTCGGCTCGATGTCGAGTGCCGCGATCACCGCGCTGAACAAGGGCGCAGCCGCGGCCGGGTGCATGCACAACACCGGCGAGGGCGGCCTCTCGCCGTACCACCGCAACGGCGCCGACATCGTGCTGCAGATCGGGACCGCCTACTTCGGCTGCCGCGACGACTCCGGCAACTTCAGCCTGGCCAAGCTGAAGGAGGTCATCGACTCCGCGCCGGTGAAGGCCATCGAGATCAAGCTCAGCCAGGGCGCGAAGCCCGGGCTGGGCGGTCTGCTCCCGGCGGCCAAGGTCACCAAGGAGATCGCCGAGATCCGTGGCATCCCCGAGGGCAAGGACTGCGCCAGCCCGTCGCGGCACACCGCGTTCCACGACGTCGACAGCATGCTCGACTTCGTCGAGCACCTTGCGGCCGAGACCGGTCTGCCGGTCGGCATCAAGTCGGCGGTCGGCGAGATGCAGTTCTGGCACGACCTCGCCCGGCTGATGTCACCGCGCGACCGCGGCGTCGACTTCATCACCGTCGACGGCGGGGAGGGCGGCACCGGTGCCTCGCCGCTGATCTTCGCCGACTCGATCGCGCTGCCGTACCGGATGGGCTTCTCCCGGGTCTACGGGACCTTCGCCGAGCTCGGGCTCACCGACGACCTCACCTTCATCGGGTCGGCCAAGCTGGGGTTGCCGGACAACGCGATCGTCGCCTTCGCCCTCGGCGCCGACATGATCAACGTCGCCCGCGAGGCGATGCTCTCGATCGGGTGCATCCAGTCGCAGAAGTGCCACACCGACAAGTGCCCGACCGGGGTGGCGACCCAGAACCCCTGGCTGGTGCACGGGCTCGACCCGACGCTGAAGTCCGAGCGCTGCGCGCTGTACATCAAGACGCTGCGCAAGGAGCTGGTCAAGGTCACCGCGGCGGTCGGGGTGACGCACCCGAGCCTGATCACCGCCAACGACGTCGACATCTTCTGCGGCGACTACGAGGCCCGTTCGCTGGCGGCCGTCTACGGTTACAAGGAGGGCTGGGGCGAGCTCGGCCCGGAGCTCGCCGCCGAGATCACCGAGCTGATGCACCCGCAGGCCACCTTCAACGAAAAGGCACCGTCATGAGTCCTGTCGCCCTGGTCACCGGCGGTTCGTCCGGCATCGGCGAGTGCACGGTCACCGAGCTCCTCGACGCCGGCTACACCGTCTACACGGTCGCGCGCCGGGTCGAGCGGATGCAGGCGCTGGCGGCGGCCGGTGCCCACGTCTTCGCCATGGACGTCACCGACGACGCGTCGATGGTCGCCGGGGTGGAGCGGATCATCGCCGAGCAGGGCCGGATCGACCTGCTGGTGAACAACGCCGGCTACGGCTCGTACGGCGCGGTCGAGGACGTCCCGATCGACGAGGCCCGGCGGCAGTTCGAGGTCAACGTGTTCGGGTTGGCGCGGCTGACCCAGCTGGTCACCCCGCACATGCGGGAGCAGAAGTCGGGCCGGATCATCAACATCAGCTCGATCGGCGGGAAGTTCTACGAGCCCTTCGGGGCCTGGTACCACGCCACCAAGTTCGCGGTGGAGGGGTTCAGCGACTGCCTCCGGATGGAGCTCAAGCCGTTCGGGATCAAGGTCGTGATCATCGAGCCCGGCCCGATCATCACCGAGTGGAACGAGATCGCCCGCGCCGCGACCGCGCGCCGGCCGCGGACCCGGTACGCCACCGGCGGCGGGGCCCGCAGCGTCCTGCTCATGAACCGGCTCGTCACCGACCGGGGGTGGGACCGTGCGGTGACGGTCGCCTACCGGAGCCAGGCCAAGGGCTGACCGTGCCCCGGACAGGGTGTATGCCTGG
>JBJMIP010000013.1:0-9777 GCA_045806825.1 Marmoricola sp. | reverse complement strand
CCGGCGCGCTGCGAGATCTGGGTGGTGGAGGTGCCGCTCCAGCCGTACTCGGCCAGGCACTGCACGGTCGCCTCGAGCAGGCGTTGGCGCATGGCGCGCGTCCGCTCCTCCTGGGGCACCCGGATGGTCGTCACGACGCCATCGTGTCCCCGTTCGCAACAAACAGTCAAGCCTGACTTTTAGTTGGCGAAGGTTCTTCCCGGACCGGCCACGCTCGGGCGTGGACTCACCTAGGGTCGTCGCGTCGACTGCTCCCGGAGGTTATCTCGGTGTCCGATCCCACCACCCCTGCCACACCCCCGCCCGACCCGGGCCTGGGCGCACTCCCGTACCCGACGCCGTACGAGCAGCAGCTCGTGCCGCCCGGCCCGGCCGAGCCCTACGCGCACTGGGGTCGCCGGTTCGCGGCCGTCCTGCTGGACACCCTGATGCTGCTGCCGGGGTACGTCCTGCTGCTGATCGGCGCCCACGAGCTGAGCACCTCGGTCGTCACCAACCCGGACGGGAGCTCGACCGTCACCGACGGAGCCTCCCTCGGTCTCGGCTTCGCCCTGATCGGGGTCGCCAGCCTGGGCATCTTCATCTTCAGCCTGTGGAACCAGGTCTTCCGGCAGGGACGTCACGGCGCGAGCCTGGGCAAGCAGATGATGGGCATCATCGTGATCAGCGAGAACGACGGCCGCCCGATCGGCGCGATGCTCACCTTCGTGCGCTCGCTGGTGCACATCGTCGACAGCCTGCCCTGCTACGTCGGCTACCTCTGGCCGCTGTGGGACCCCAAACGGCAGACGTTCGCGGACAAGATCATGAAGACCGCCGTGCTCTACCTGCCGGACGTCCGCTTCTGAGTGCGTGAAACCACCGTGAAGCCACGGTGAAACCGCGGGCCTCCAGTGTTCTCCCCGTGACCGACCACCCGCGTCGGTCCGGAAGGGAGCACACGATGCCCACCACCCAGAGCCTGGCCGTCGAGGCCACCGGCCTGGTCAAGACCTTTGGCGCCAACTCTGACAAGCCCAGCACCGCTGTGGACCAGATCGACCTCGAGGTCCGCCAGGGCGAGATCTTCGGCGTCCTCGGCCCGAACGGCGCCGGCAAGACCACGATGCTGAAGATGCTCGCGACGCTGCTGCCGATCGACGGCGGTCACGCGGAGATCTTCGGTGTCGACGTCCGCGAGGAACCGCACCGGATCCGGCAGCTGCTCGGTGTCACCGGTCAGTACGCGTCGGTCGACGAGAACCTGACGGCCAACGAGAACCTGTGGATGTTCGCCCGGCTGCAGGGCGTGCCGTCCAAGGAGGCCCGGGCGACCGCGAGCCGGCTGCTCGGCCAGTTCGCCCTGGAGGAGGCGGCCGACAAGCCGATCTCGCAGTTCTCCGGCGGCATGCGCCGACGCCTCGACCTGGCCGCGAGCCTGATCACCCGACCGCCGCTGATCTTCCTGGACGAGCCGACCACCGGTCTCGACCCGCGCACCCGCGGCCAGATGTGGGACACCATCCGCAGCCTGGTGGACGGCGGCAGCACCATCCTGCTAACCACCCAGTACCTGGACGAGGCCGACCAGCTCGCCGACCGGATCGCGGTGATCGACCGCGGCAGCAAGGTCGCCGAAGGCACCCCCGACCAGCTGAAGACCTCGGTCGGCGCCTCGACCCTGCAGCTGCAGCTCGTCGACGGCGCTGACCAGTCGCTTGCCGCGGACGTCGTACGCCGGGTCATCGGCGAGGCACCGGTGCTGACGCCGGAGTCGGGTCGGCTGAACGTCGCCCTGGAGAACGCGAACCGCGCCGCGGACGTGCTGATCGGCCTGCGTGAGGCCGGCATCAGCATCACCTCGGTCAGCGTCGACAAGCCCACCCTCGACGAGGTCTTCCTGGCACTGACCGGCCACGACACCGGCGAGGCCGGTTCCCACCACGACGAACGAGAGCTGGAGGTAGCCCGATGACCACCGTCGTCCTCGAGCGGAGCGAGATCCTCGCCCGCACCACGCCGCGCAACAGCCTGCGCGACACCGCGAACCAGACCCTGACGCTGGCCTGGCGATCGCTGACGAAGATGCGCCGCAACCCGGAGCAGTTCTTCGACGTGATCATCCAGCCGCTGCTGTTCACCGCGATGTTCACCTACATCTTCGGTGGCGCGATCTCGGGCAGCGTCGCCAGCTACATGCCGCTGATCATCCCCGGCATCCTCGCCCAGACCGCCCTCACCGCCTGCATGGCGATGGGCACCCAGCTGCGCGAGGACATGGACAAGGGCGTCTTCGACCGGTTCAAGTCGCTGCCGATCGCCCGGATCGCCCCGCTGGCCGGGCCGGCGCTCGCCGACGTGGTCCGCTACGTCATCGCCGCGACGCTGACCATCCTGGTCGGGCTGGCCATGGGGTACCGCCCCGGCGGCGGTTTCCTCGGCGTGCTCGGCGGTTGGGCGCTGACCATCGTCGCCGCCTGGTCGCTCGCGTGGATCTTCACCTGGCTCGGCACCATCGCGCGCTCGGCCCAGGCCGTCCAGGGCATCTCGATGATGATCATGTTCCCGCTCTCGTTCATGTCGAACGCCTTCGTCAAGGAGGACACGATGCCGGACTGGCTGCAGGCGTTCGTGAAGGTCAACCCGGTCTCGCACGTGGTGACCGCGGTGCGGGACCTGATGAACGACGGCCAGGTCACCGCGAACGTCGGCTGGGCGCTGTTCGGCTGCGTCGTGGTGGTGGCGATCTTCGCCCCGCTGTCGGTGCGCAGCTACAAGCGGCACCTCTGACGGTGGTTGAGGTGCGAGCTTGCGAGCCTCGAAACCCGGTGAGGGACGCGCGATCATCTCACCGGGTTTCGAGGCTCGCGCTAGCGCGCTCGCACCTCAACCACCGAGGGCAGCCACCGCGGTCCGGGCCTCCACCAGGAGGTCCGGGCCGCGGCGGTCGCCGTACTCGGCCTCGATCTCGGCGAGCACGCCGGGAGCCTTCTCCTCGATGACGGCCTCGATCCGCGCCCAGGCCATCGTCGGCACGCTGCGGTTGTAGGCGAAGCGGTCAGCCAGCACCAGCAGCCGGACGGCCTCGCGGGCCGGTAGCGCACCGCGGCGCAGGCCCCAGGCGCCCAGCCCGAACAGCGCCAGTCCGCAGACCGGGTAGTCCAGGAAACCGAACTCCGGGTCGAGCACCCTGCGGACCCGATCGACCGACGCGGCGTACAGCTCGGCCCCGGTCTCGTCCTCCGCCGGCGCGTGCTCCGCATGCGCGGACAACGCGGTCGACTCGCCGAACAGGATCCACGGCTCGAGGCCGCTGATCGGCACCCCGGGGAACTTCAGCGTGCGCACCTTGTGCACCGCCGCCTCGTACGCCGCCAGCCCGGCCGCGACCTCAGCGCGGGCCAGCAGCAGCTCGGCGCGTGCCAGGTTGATCACCAGTCGACCGCCGAAGACGACCTCCGGCTCGGGACTCTGCTCGAGAGCCGCCAGCTGGGCCGTGGCCTGGTCGAGGTCGCCCTCGGCGATCGCGAAGAGCACCATCAGGGCCCGCAGCTGCAGGGTGTCGTCGCGTGCGCCGAGCCGTTCCAGCACCGGCAGAGCCGCCCGGGCGTGCGTGACGGCCTGCTCCCGGAGCCCGAGCTGCATCGCGAGCTGGGCGACCTGGGTGTGCAGGATCGCCCGGTGCCACGGGCCCTCCCCCGCGTCCGCCCGTGCGAGCGCCTCCTCGGCTGCCTCCAGGCTCGCAGCGGGGTCGCCGTTGTTCTCCAGCACGAAGCTCATCCACTGCAGGGCGCTGATCGCGAGGTGCCGGTCCTCGGAGGCGGCGAACTCGCGCAACGTCTCGATGAAACCGCTACCGGTGTGCGGCTCGTAGGCGACCATGATCCGCACCAGGGCGGCGATCCGCGGGTCGGCGGAGTCCGGACCGATCTCGGCCAGCGAGGCGCGGAGCCGCTCGGCGTTCTCGTCGCTGGCGATCATCGCGTTGTTGACGGTGATGGAGATGGCGATCCGCGCAGCGTCGCGGTGCTCCTCGGCCGGAACCCAGCCGGCGACCACCTCGGCGACGGCGTCGGCCAGGACGAAGACCCGGGAGTGGTCGCCGAGGATCGTCCAGTAGCTGCCCAGGCCGGCGAGCACCCGGACCACGGCCTCGGCATCGCCCTCGCCCAACGCGCGGCGCAGCACGTCGGCAAGGTTGTTCTCCTCGACCCGCAGCGCGTCGACCGCGTCGAACTGCAGCGGGCTGAACAGCGCCTGGGTGTAGAGGTCGGCGTAGCTGAGCGCCCACTGACGCTGCGCGGCGTACGCCTCGGCCTCCTCGCCCGCCTCCTCGAGCTGGACCCGGCCGAACTCACGCACCGTCTCGAGCATCCGGTACCGCACCCCGCCGGCGACCTCGACGACGGCGAGCAGCGACTGGTCGGCGAGGTTCTGCACCGCGTCCAACGCGGCGGGTCCCAGCACTGCCTCGGCCGCACCGAGGGTGAAGCCGTCGTGGAAGACCGAGAGCCAGCGCATCGACCGTCGCTCAGCCTCGTCGAGCAGGCTCCAGGACCACGCGATGACCGCCTGCAGGGTCTGGTGCCGCTCGGGCGCGCTGCGGTTGCCGCCGCGGAGCAGCGTGAACCGGTTCTCCAGACGCTCGCCGATGTCGGCGACGCTCATCACCCGGACCTTCGCCGCGGCCAGCTCGATCGCCAGCGGCAGACCGTCGAGCCGGGCGACCACGGCTGCCACCTCGTCCGCGTCGAGGCGCACCTCGGGACGGGCTGCGACGGCCCGTTGCTCGAAGAGCAGCACCGAGTCGTCCGCGCCGAGCTCGCCCAACGGGTAGACCCGCTCGGCAGCGATCGCCAACGGTGCGCGGGTCGTGGTCAGCACCCGGAGGTCGCGGGTCGTGGCGACGAGGTAGGCCACCAGGTCGGCGACCGCCTCGACGATGTGCTCGCAGTTGTCCAGGATCAGCAGGCTCGGCGAGGTGTCCAGGTGCTGCGCGATGCGTGCCCGGACATCGGCCCGCTGCTCCACGGTCAGTGCGCGGCGCCCGCTCACCGAGTCGCGCACGCCGAGTGCCGAGCCCACCTCGCCGATCAGGTCCTCGGCCGCGGTCACGCCGACCAGCTCGACGAAGTGCACCGTCGGGACGGAGAACTCGCGCCCGATCACGTGCGCGAGCCGGGTCTTGCCCAGACCGCCCGGCCCGAGGATGGAGATCACCCGCGCACTGCCGAGCAGGCCGTGCAGCCGGCGCACGTCGTCGTCACGACCGAGCAGCGCGTTCGCGTCGTACTGGACTCCCTCGCGCACCGGGCTGTCCAGGGCCAGCAGCTCGGCGTGAGCCCGCTGCAGCTCGGGCCCGGGGTCCGTCCCGACCCGGTCGGCGAGGTCGGCGCGGTAGGACTCGTAGCGCTCCAGCGCCGCGCCGGGGCCGTGCACCGCCGCCTCGCTGCGCAGCAGGTCGACCAGCAGTCCCTCGTCGCCCGGGTGCGCGGTCGACGCGCTCACCAGGGAGGGCAGCGCCACGGCGTGCGCCCCGGTCCGGGAATCCGCCCGGGCCCCGAGCACGGAGGCCTCGGCCAGGTCGCGCCGGGCCGCGGACCGCAGCTCCGCGAGCGGCCCGTCGAGCGCGGGCAGGACCGACCCGGCCACGGCGATGGCGTCCGCCGCCAGCTTCCCGGCGGCACCCGGGTCGACCGCGATCAGCTCGCGCGCCTTGCGGACCAGGCGTCGTACCAGCGTCGCGTCCACCTCGTCGGGCTCCGGGCCCAACCGGTACCCGTCCCCCTCGCGGACCACCGCTTCAGGTGCGCAAGCTGTGCGGGTCCGGGAGACGAGCACCTGCAGCGCCTTGGCCGGGTTCGCGGGGACGTCGTCGCCCCAGACCGCGTCCACGAGCGACTCCGCGTGCACCGTGCGAGCGCCTGGAGAGCTGGCCAGCGCGAGCGCTGCGAGCAGCGCCTGCGGGCGGTCACCGACCACCGGCTCGCCGTACCAGCGCACGCCGTCGAGGAGAGTCAGGGCGAGCGGCACTCCTGAAGTCTAGGATTCCCGGCATGGGGAGCAACCGGACAGCGGTGTCCGACGGGAGGCGCTTTGCGCTGTCGATCGTCGGCTTCTGCGTCCTGTTCCTCGCCGCGGGCCGTTTCCTGGGCGAGGACGTCGCCCTGCAGCTGCAGAAAACGCCGACCACCCGCGAGGGTTACCAGTTCTTCGGCTGGCTTGTCGGCGGCCCGCCGTTCCTGCTCGCGGTGCTGCTCTGGAACGCCCGCACCCGGATCGCGCCGGTCGAGCTGCGCAACCGCACCCTGGCCGTGTCCGCCTGGATCGGCCTCGGCATGTTCATCCTCCCGGCCAAGCTGGACAGCGTGGACCAGCAGTTCGGCACCGCCGCCCTGGTCGGCGACCCGCTCAGCGGCGGGTGGGCCTGGGCGATGCTCGCCAACCTGGTCGCGTTTCTCTTCGCGGGCGCGGTGCTGCTGGTGCTGCACAAGTCCGTACCCAACGGGCCGAACGAGTCCCAGCGCCAGCTGACGGTGACGTTCCTCGAGCGCGCCTGGTTGGTGGTGCTCGTGGCGGGTCTCGGCTTCGCCCTCTACGGCGGCGCGACGGGCCTGTTCAGCACCACGACCTAGGTCACACGCGCAACGTCCCCTTGGGCACACAATCCCCGACGCGCGCCGGGAACGGTGGACATGCGTGCTCCCGGGGGCCCAGAATCGCGGACAGGGGCGGGACCACTTCGACCGGTGGGGTCGATACGAAGAGGAGCAATGCATGCGCGGCAAAGGTTCCGACGAGAACGCCAGGATCGAACAGCTCGCGAAGCTCAGCCGGTTCCGCGACTTCAGCGACGCCGAGATCGCTCTCGTGGTCGAGAAGGCCACGTACCTGACGGTGCCCGAGGGCTGGGCGATGATTGCTGAGAACACCCCGGCTGACAAGGCCTACCTGCTCCTCTCCGGCGAGGTCTCGGTCCGCCGGCACGGCCAGGAGGTCGCCCGCGTGGGCGCCGGTGACCTCGTCGGCGAGATGGCGCTGGTCAACCACAAGCTCCGGTCCGCGACCGTGGTGAGCGAGACGCCGATCGAGGCGCTGCACTTCACCGCGGAGACGGTGGCCGAGCTCAACGCTGCGATCCCGCACTTCTCCGAGGCACTGACCGGTGCCACCGAAGAGCGTCTCTCGCACGACTCAGGTGACTGACAGAGGACATTGATGACCAGGCCCGACGGATGGCCGGTCGTCTCGGAGCTCACCTCTCCGGAGACCCGCCGGGGGCTGCGGTTCACCGATGAGTCGGTCGAGACCGACTATCTCTCGTGGCGTCGGGAGCACGTTCGCTCCTTCACCCAGCTGGCGATGTACGGCGCCGCCGGCGCAGCTTTCTGTGCCTTCGTGGCGGTCGTGTTCGGGGCCCTGGGCAACGGCGGCCTCAAGACCATCGCGCTCGTCCTGATCCCGGCGATGATCGGCCTGATGCTGGCCGGCGCCTGGGTGATCGGTGACGACGCTCGCGCGCACCTGGCGATGCCGTGGAGCGCGATCGCGAACCTGATCGGCGGGATCCTGGCGGTCACGCTGACCTACCCGCGGCACGACCCGTCGCTGACCGGCGCGTGCGTGACCATGTCGGCGTACGTCGGCCTGACGATGTTCCGGCTGACCCCGAAGCTCGCCCTGCTGGCGGTCGCGCCCTACTGCCTGCTGGCGGCGGGCGCCGCGGTGCGGATGCACGCAGCCGTCGCCGGGGTCTCCGACGCCGACCTCGCGGTCGGGCTGTTCATCCCGTTGACCGCGCTGCTGGTCGGGATGGTGCTGAACCTGTCGGTGGAGTGGTTGACCCGGCAGACGTACCTGGACCACCTGATCATCGAGACCCAGCAGGAGGCGCTCTTCGAGGAGCGCAGCAACATGGCACGGTTCGTCTCCCCCGACATCGCCGAGACCGCGCACCTGTCCGGCCTCGGCATGGAGGTCCGCACCGAGATCTACAGCCTCACCGCGGTGAGCATCGACCTGCGCGGCTTCACCACGTTCACCCAGCGGCACGGCGCCGAGTTCATGGTGCAGGTGCTGCACGAGTACTACGCCGCGGTCATCGACGCGGCCAAGGAGTACGGCGCCACGGTGAAGGACTTCGCCGGCGACGGGGCCCTGATCCTGGTCGGCGCACCGTTCCCCCGGCCCGACCACCCGCGCGTCGGCCTGCGGCTGGCGCGGCACATGATGGCCCAGGTCCGCGAGGTCACCGACAAGTGGTCGACCCCGGAGACGCCGCTCGGCATCGGCATCGGGTTGTCCTCGGGCGAGTGCGCGGTCGGCGCCATCGGCACCGACGCCCAGCTCGAGTACGCCGCGATCGGCACCACCGTGAACCTCTCCGCCCGGCTCTGCAGCATCGCCCAGGACGGCCAGATCCTGATGGGTCCCGGCACCGCGCGAGCCCTCGAGGAGACCCCCGGCTGGTCGCGCGACGTGGTGCACCTGACCGGCATCCCGGAGCCTGTCGAGGTCACCATCGAGGACACCCGGGTGGCGCCGCCGACGCTGACGACCCCGGGCACGGTCCCGGTGCAACGACCTCACGCCAGCGCTGACTACGGCGCCGAGCCCGACGTGCCCGAGCTGGCGATCGAGCACAGCCGAGATCCGGACTAACGTTCATCCGTGCATCTCTTCGAGTTCGAGGGCAAGCGCCCCACGGTCCACCCCGAGGCCTTCGTGGCCCCCACCGCAACGTTGATCGGTGACGTGACCATCGAGAAGGGCGCGAGCGTCTGGTACGGCGCCGTGCTCCGCGGTGACATCTGCACGATCGTCGTCCGCGAGGGCGCCAACGTGCAGGACAACTCGGTGCTGCACGGCGCTCCGGACGCCCTGGTCGAGGTCGGTCCCGGCGCCACCGTCGCGCACACCTGCATCCTGCACGGCGGGGTGCTCGAGGAGAAGGCGCTGCTCGGCAACGGCAGCACCATGCTGGACGAGACCCGTCTCGGTGCCGGGTCGATGGTGGCCGCGGGTTCGCTCGTCAGCCCGGGCACCCAGATCCCGCCCGGGGTCCTCGCCGCAGGCAGTCCGGCGCAGGTGAAGAAGCCGATCGAGGGCACTGCCGCACAGTTCTGGGTCGACGCCAACCCGCCGTACTACGCCGAGCTCGCCCAGCGTCACAAGGCTTCGCTGGTTGAGGTGCTCCGGAGCGACGAAGGAGCGTAGGAGCGCCAGCGCGCTCGCACCTCAACCACCGAGGCGACGCAGCGCCGACTCCGCGGCGTAGAAGCCGGCCATGCCGTGCACCCCGCCGCCGGGCGGGGTCGCGGAGGAGCACAGGTAGTGGCCCGGGATCCCGAGCGAGTACGGGTTGAGCGCCGCGCGCGGCCGGAACACGATCTGCCGGGCGGTGTTCGCACCCGCGCCGATGTCGCCGCCCACGTAGTTCGCGTTGTACGACGCCATGTCGGCCGCGCCGCGCACGAAGGTGCCGACGATGCGGTCGCGGAAACCGGGCGCGAACCGCTCGATCTGCGCTGTCAACGCCTCGGTCGCGTCGCCGGTGTACCCGGCCGGGACGTGCGCGTAAGCCCACACCGGGTTGACGCTCCCGGCCGACCGACCGGGATCCGCGAGGTACTGCTGGCCGATCAGCGCGAACGGCCGGTCGGGCATCTCCCCGCGAGCGGTGGCGGCCTCGACCTGTCGGATCTCCTCCGCCGTACCGCCGAGGTGCAGGGTTCCGGCGCGGCGGCAGTCCGCGTTGGTCCACGGCACGTCGCCCTCGATCGCGTAGTCCACCTTGTG
>JBJMIP010000012.1:0-6290 GCA_045806825.1 Marmoricola sp. | reverse complement strand
TCGACGTTGTTGCCGTCGGGGTCGCGCACGAAGCCGCCGTAGTAGTGGTCGTGGTACTCCGGGAAGTGCCGCGGTTCGTGCAGCACCTCGGCGCCGAGGGCGACCGCTGCGTCGAAGAACGCGTGCACGGTCGCGGCGTCCGGTGCGCTGAAGGCCAGGTGCATCTCGCGGTTGGGGCCGAGGTCCACTCCGAAGTCACTGATCCAGAAATCCGGCTTGCCGTTGCTGCCGTAACCGACGGCGCCGATCCCCTCAGGGCTGGAGTAGTCGAGGACACGGCCGTGCCCGAGCGGGGCCAGCACCGCGTCGTAGAACTGCTTGGACGCCTCGAGGTCCGAGCAGTTGATGCCGAAGTGATCGATCATGCGGCCATCCTGCCCCGGGCACGCGCCCACGTCATCCGGGAATGCGGGCGACCACGAACTCGCGCCGGAACGGCATCAGCACCACGCCGTCCCGCTCGGGGTAGGCGGCGCGCAGCCGGCGCTTGAGCTCGGCTTCGTAGGAGGCGCGTAGCTCCGGGACGGCGTCCAGAGCTTGGAGCACGGGCCGGGCGCCGGTGCCGCTGATCCACGCGAAGACCGGGTCCGGTCCGCGCAGCTCGTGCAGGTAGGTCGTCGACCAGGCGTCGACCTCGCAGCCGAGTCCGGTGAGCAGCCGCCAGTAGCTGGCAGCGTCGACGGCAGCCGGCGCGGCGACGCCGGCCGTGAGCGCTGCGTAGGCCGGCTCGGCGTTCAGCTCCTCCCGGATCGTGTGCGTGGGCTCCGACAGGTTGCCCGGTACGCCGAACGCGAACCAGCCACCCGGGGCGACGGCTTCGACGAGGCGCGGGAGCAGCTCGAGGTGGCCCGGCACCCACTGCAGGGTCGCGTGCGAGAACAGGACGTCGACGGGTTCCTCGGGGAGCCAGTCGCGGACGTCCTCGACCCGGAAGTCGATGCCCGGTGCCGCCGCCCGCGCCGCCTGGATCATCTCCGGGCTGGTGTCGAGCCCGAGGATCGCGGCGTCGGGCCAGCGCTCGCCGAGCAGCCGGGTCATGTTGCCGGGGCCGCAGCCGAGGTCGACCACGGTCCGCGGCGCACGTGCCCCGATCCGGGTGAGCAGCTCGACGAACGGGCGCCCGCGCTCGTCGGCGTAGACGAGGTAGCGATCAGGGTCCCAGCTGTGCGTGCCGGTCATGGCGCCTCCAGATCTCTTGACATCAAGATACCTTCCTCGCCGTTTCTCTCGATGTCAAGAATCTTTTTGACTAAGATGCCCTCATGGCACCCGACTCCGGCAGCGACGAGGTCGACGAGCTCGTCCTCGCCTGGCGACGCGAGCGCGACGACCTGGATCTCGCGCCGGTCGAGGTGTTCAGCCGGATCAGCCGGCTGGCGCGGCTCCTCGACCTGGCCCGGCGCGACGCGTTCACGGCCCAGTCGATCGAACCGTGGGAGTTCGACGTGCTCGCCGCGCTGCGGCGCGCGGGCCGTCCGTACCAGCTCAGCCCGGGCCAGCTGCTCAAGGAGACCATGGTCACCAGCGGCACCATGACCAACCGGATCGACCGGCTCACCGGGCGCAGCTTCGTCGAGCGCTCCCCCGACCCGAACGACCGCCGCGGTGTCCTCGTCGGCCTGACCTCGGCCGGCAAGAGCGCCGTCGACGGTGCGTTCGAGACCCTGCTCGCGAGTGAGCGCGACCTGCTCGGCGAGCTGACCGCGACCGAGCGCCGCCAGCTGGCCGAGCTGCTCAAGAGGCTGATGCAGCCCCTGCGCTGAGCACGCGTTGGTCGGCTGTCTCGAGAATCACGGCCGGGGAGTGCGCGACCAGGAGCTCCTGGGCCTGCGGTGTCGCCCAGATCTTCTCGAGCGCCCCGCGGAAGGCGGTCGCGGTCTCGATGTCGTCGAACTCGAGGTCGACGGTGAACTGGTTCGGCTCGTCGGCGCGACGCGCGACCCGGTAGGACCGGACGCCCTGGTCGGCGCGGAACCGGTCGAACTTGTCGAAGTTCTTCTTCCAGGCGTCGAAGTCCCGGACGGTGTTCTCCATGTGCAGGGTGATCATGACTTCTCCTTCATCGGATGGGTGCTGACCCCGCCACTGTCCGACTCTCACCGCGCGTGCCGGTATCCCGGATCCTGGGGATTCCGGCTCGCTCCGGCGCGCCCCTAGGGTGAGACGGGTGGGGTCGATCGAGGAGCTGGTACGCCGAGTAGAAGATGCCGATCGCGCGGAGCTCTCGGCGAAGGCACTGCGCGAGCACGTCCTCGATGCGCTCCGCCGGGTGCTTCCGTTCGAGGCCCACGTCTTCACCTTGGTCGACCCGTCCACCCTGGTCGCCACATCACCGCACGCCGACGTACCGATGCTGCCGTGGGAGCGCTTGCCGGAGACGATCCGCTGGCGCTACCTGACCCTGGTCAACCGGGTCGACACCTTGGCCGGGCACCCGGCTGCCTCCCTGCTCTCGGCGACCGAGAACCCGTCCGACTCACTCATCTGGGAGCGGGTGCTGCGCGAGGTCGGGGTCCGCGACACCGCGATGGTCACCTTCGCCGACCGTTACGGCGTCTGGGGCTACCTCGAGCTCTGGCGCACGACCGGTCCGTTCCTTGGAGCCGAGCTGGAGGTGCTGACCGCCATCTCGGGTGCCTTGACGGCGGCGCTGAGATCGGCGCTGGCTCGGACCTTCTCCGAACCCGACCCGGCCTCCGGGAGACTCGGACCTGCCGTTGTGCTGCTGAACAACGACCTGGTCGTGCAGCGGCAGACCGAGGCGGCGGGCGTGGCACTGCTGCGGCTGCTGCCGCCGGATGAGCCGATGGCCCCGATCCCGGCGGCCGCGTACAACGCCGCAGCCGCCCTGATCGCGGTCGAGGAACGGGTCCCTCTCGGTGAGCCGTGGTCGAGGGTGCACCTGGGTGGCAATCGATGGGTCACCGTTCGGGCCTCTCGTCTCGGCCCGGACATCGCGGTCTCGATCGAGCCGTCGACACCCGCGGAGCGGATGGAGCTCTTCGCCCGGGCGCACGGACTCTCGGACCGGGAGAGCGAGGTGGTCGCACTGCTCGCGATCGGCCTGGACACCCGCGAGCTCGCCGGTCAGCTGTTCCTCTCCGAGCACACCGTCAACGACCACGTGAAGGCGGTGCTGGCCAAGACCGGCGCGCGCACCCGTCCGGTACTGCTGGCCCGTATCAACGGGGGTTAGCCCTCGCTGGAAGGTCACCCGCAACCTGCGACCGTTCGCTGAGGTCAGCGCTCGCTGGTGACGGCGAGCGCCACCCCCAGCCCGATCATCGACAGCCCGCCGACCGCGCCCATCCGCTCCCCGCGCTTCGGCGATGAGCTGAACCAGCTGCGCAGCTGCGAGGCGATCAGCGCCCAGAGGCTGTCCGACAGCATGCCGATGGTGGTGGCGAGCAGACCCAGCAGCAGCATCTGCAGCTGCAGGTGGCCCGCGCTGCGGTCGATGAACTGCGGCAGCACGGCCGCCAGCATCAGGTAGCCCTTCGGGTTCGTGGCCCCGACGACGTAGCCCTGCCGGATCGCCTTGCCCCACGTCATCGCGGCGGCCGGCACGTCACCGCGGTCCGCGGCTAGGAACTCCTTGCGGCGGCGTACGGCCTCGATGCCCAGCCAGACCAGGTACGCCGAGCCGGCGAGCTTGAGGATCGTGAAGACCACGATCGACTCCTGCACCACGACGCCGAGCCCGGCCGCGACCAGCACCACGATCGTGACCAGACCGAGGGTGTTGCCGAGGACCGAGGCCAGCGCCACGCTTCGGCCGTAGGACAGCGCGCGGCCGACGACGAACACCACGCTCGGGCCCGGGATCACGATGATGATGAGCGCGGCCAGGCCGAAGGTGAGGAGCTGGTCGAGCGAGATCACCCGCTCACGGTAGTGGCGAACCCACCAGCAGGCGAGGCGCTTCCGGCTCCGGCTCCACCCGGGCGGCATTCGCGGCGTAGCTGATCGCGTGGTACCAGCCGCACAGCATCAGGGCGTCGAGCAGCTCGGCCTCACCGAACACCGGAGCCAGCCGGGACCAGAGGTCCTCGGAGACCGTGCTCGTCAGGTCCAGCTCGTCAGCGAGCTCGATCAGCAGCCGGTCACGCTCAGCGGTCCAGCAGGCATCGTCGGCCGCACCGGTCGCGAGCGACCCGACCTGTGTGTCGGACAACCCCGCCTTCGCCGCGAAGAACGCGACGTGCACGCCGAGCTCGTACTCGCACCCGCAGCGAGCGCAGGTCCGGTCGATCAGGATCTCCCGGTCGCGCAGCGACAGGCTCAACCCACTGCTGAGCTCGTAGGTTCCCCAGCCGGACATGGCCCGGGCCATCGGCAGGTTCCGCACGAAGGTCCGGAACAGCCCGATCGGCGGGACCCCCGGCGGCATCATCTTCTCGAGCTGGGCACCGACCTCGACGTCGTACGGCGGGTCGAGCGGGCTGATCCTGGGCATCGCGACTCCGTTTCTGTTTTCGAAACGCCAGCCTTGACGGTACTGTTTCGATTACCGAAACGCAAGGAGATGCCGATGCCCACACCACGCCCGGGCCAGGAGGTGCGCGGCTCGACCACGGGCCGACCGCTGCTGGCCGCGATGGACCTGCTCGGTCGACGCTGGGCCCTGCGGATCCTCTTCGAGCTGCGCGAGGGCCCCGTCGGCGCCCGTGCGCTGCGGGAGCGCTGCGATGCGATGTCGAGCAGCGTGCTCTACACGCGTCTCGAGGAGCTGGCCGAGGCGCGGCTGGTCGAGCAGGACGACGACGGGTACCGCCTGACCGAGATCGGGGCCGCGTTGAGCACGGCCCTGCAGCCGCTCGACACCTGGGCCCGACGCTGGGCCGACCGGTTCTGACCCGTCAGTCGAGTACGGCTGACGCCTCCAACCACTCCAGCTCGAGCACGTCGCGCTCGGCCTGAGCGGCACTGAGCTCCTCGGCGAGCTTGCCCATGACCACGTAGTCGTCCGCGACAGCGGCGATCTCGGCGTTCAGCTCGGCCTCGCGGGCCAGCAGCCGGGCGATCTGCTTCTCGACGCGCGCGATCGTCTTGCGGGCAGCGCGCTCCTCGGCGCCGCCGACCTTCGCCTTGGCGGCGCCCTGGGTCTCGACAGGGCGAAGGCCAGCGAGGGCCGGCGGAGGTTGCGCAGCAACCGTCTCGAAGGACGCCTTCCGACGCGCCAGGTACTCGTCCACGCCACCGGGCAGCATCCCGATCGTCCCGTCCCCCATCAGCGCCCACACCGAGTCGGTGACCCGCTCGAGGAAGTAACGGTCGTGGGAGACCACGATCAAGGTGCCCGGCCAACCGTCGAGGAAGTCCTCGAGCACGGCGAGCGTCTCGATGTCGAGGTCGTTGGTCGGCTCGTCGAGCAGCAGCACGTTGGGCTCGGAGAGCAGCAGCTTGAGCAGCTGGAACCTGCGCCGCTCGCCACCCGAGAGATCGCCGAGACGCGCGGTCAACCGGTCACCGGTGAACCCGAAGCGCTCCAGCATCGAGGTCGCCGAGACGTCCTGGCCACCGGCGGTGCGGGTGACCCGGCGGACGTCCTCGATCGCCGTGAGCACCCGCAGCTCCGGGTCCTCCGCGGTCACGTTCTGGGTCAGGTGCGCCATCGCCACGGTGCGGCCCTGCTTGACGCGGCCCTTCGTCGGCTCGAGCAGGCCCGAGACCAGGGACAGCACCGAGGTCTTGCCGGCGCCGTTGACGCCGACGATCCCGACCCGGTCGCCCGGGCCGAGCCGCCAGGTGGCGTGCTTGAGCAGCGTCCGCTCGCCGCGGACCAGGTCGACGTCCTCGATGTCGACGACGTCCTTGCCGAGGCGCTGGGTGGCGAAGCGCTCCAAGGCGAGCTTGTCGCGCGGCGGCGGCTCGTCAGCGATCAGCTCGTTCGCCGCGTCGATGCGGAACTTCGGCTTCGAGGTCCGCGCCGGGGCACCTCGACGCAGCCAGGCGAGCTCCTTGCGCATCAGGTTCTGACGCCGCTGCTCGCTGGAGGCCGCCTGGCGCATCCGCTCGTTCTTCGCCAGCACGAACGCCGCGTAGCCGCCCTCGTAGGTGTCGATGACGCCGTCGTGGACCTCCCAGGTCTGCTCGCAGACCTCGTCGAGGAACCACCGGTCGTGGGTGACGACCACCAGAGCCGACGCACGCCGCTTGAGGTGGTCGGCCAGCCAGGCGATCGCCTCGACGTCGAGGTGGTTGGTGGGTTCGTCGAGGATCAGCAGGTCGTCCGGCTCGAGCAGCAGCTTGGCCAACGAGCAGCGGCGACGCTCACCGCCGGAGAGCCC
>JBJMIP010000011.1:0-12835 GCA_045806825.1 Marmoricola sp. | reverse complement strand
GGAGACGAGGCTGCTCGCCGACGTGCTCATCGGGCGTCCTCCACCAGGTCGAGGAACGCCGTCTCGATGTCGGCCGCACCGGTCCTGGCCAGCAGCCCGTCAGGTGAGTCCGAGGCGATCAGGCGGCCTTCACGCATGAGCAGCAGCCGGTCGCAGCGGGTGGCCTCGTCCATCACGTGGCTGGAGACGAACACCGCGGCGCCGGCGTCGGCAAGGCGGTGGAAGGTCGCCCAGAGGTCCCGGCGCAGCACCGGATCCAGGCCGACCGTCGGCTCGTCCAGGACGATCAGCTGTGGCTCACCGAGCAGCGCCACCGCGAGCGAGACCCGGGAGCGCTGGCCGCCGGAGAGGCGGGCGACCACGCGATCGGCGTAGGACGTGAGGTCGACCAGCGTCAGGCAGGACTCGACCCGGGCCTTCGGGACGCCCAGGACCGAGGCGAAGAAGTGCAGGTTCTCCGACACGGTGAGGTCGTCGTACACGCTCGGCGCCTGGGTGACGTAGCCGATCCGGCTGCGCAGCGTCGCCGACCCGGCCGCCTCCCCGAACACGGTCACGCTGCCCGCGGTGATCCGCTGCACGCCGACGATCGCGCGCATCAGCGTGGTCTTGCCGCAGCCCGACGGGCCGAGCAGACCGGTCACGTCGCCGGCCGGGATCTCGAAGGAGACGTCGTCCAGCACGGTGCTGCCGCCGCGCACGACCGTCAGGCCGTCAACGAGCACGCCGGTCATGCGCGTGACTCGGTGGCGAAGTGCAGCCTCCCGAAGGCCAGCGACTCCAGCAGGTCCGCCTCGCGGGCCTCCTTGGTCGCCGCCCGCCGGGTGTTGATCTCCATGACGATGTGCCCGTCGAAGCCGGTCCCGGCGAGGTGCTCGAGGAACTCCCCGCACGGCTGGTTGCCGCGTCCCGGGACCAGGTGCTCGTCCTTGGCCGAACCGCTGCCGTCGGTCATGTGGATGTGCCGCAGCCGGTCACCCAGGCGCTGGGCCATCTCGATCGGGTCCGAGTGCGCGGTCGCGGCGTGGGAGAGGTCGATGGTGGTGTTCGCGTAGTCCTCGCGGCTGGGGTCCCAGTGCGGTTGGTAGACGTCCATCTCGCGGCGGGCGGTCGCCCGCCACGGGTACATGTTCTCGACCGCGAAGGCGATCCCGGTGCGCTTCTCCAGGTCGGCGATGCCCTCGACGAAGCCGGCGGCGTACTCCTTCTGCCAGCGGAAGGGCGGGTGCACCACGACGACGTCGGCGTCGAGCTCGTGGGCCATCTCGGCACTGCGCTCGAGCTTCTCCCAGGGGTCGGTTCCCCAGACCCGCTGGGTGATCAGCAGGCAGGGCGCGTGCACCGCGCAGACCGGAACCTCGTGGTAGTCGCGCAACCGGCGGACCTTGTCCGGGTCCTGGCTGATCGAGTCGATGCTGACCATCACCTCGACCGCGTCGTAGCCCAGGGACGAGGCGTACTCGAAGGCGTGAGCCACCGACTCGGGATAGACCGAAGCGGTGGAGAGAGCGAAGAGACTCACGACCGTCCCAGGAACCGCATCTGGTCGAGGCGCTCGAGGATGATCCCCTCGCGCAGGGCCCACGGGCAGATCTCGAGCTCCTCGAGGTCGAAGATGTCCATCACCGCGGACGCGACGAACGCCCCGGCGACGACCTGGTGGGCCCGGTCCGGGGAGACCCCGGGAAGGTTGCGGATCTCCGAGAGCTTCATGTCAGCCAGCTTCGGCAACCACTCCGCCAGCTCGGAGGCCGGCAGCAGGCGGCGTACGAAGAGGCCCTCCTCCGACGGCGCCGCGCCACAGATCCTGGACAGCGAGCGGAACGTCTTCGAGGTGGCCACCGCGTGGTCGAGCGGCCCGCCGCGCAGCACGCTGCCGGCGTTGCGGGCGATCTCGGCGCGGATCCGGCGGCGCAGCTCGCGCTGCTGGTCGTCGTCCGGCCGGCCGTCGCGGAAGTACTCGCGCGCGAGCCGACCCGCACCGAGCGGGAGCGACCAGGCGACGTCCGGGGCCTCGGCAGCACCGGCCGCGATCTCCAGCGAGCCACCGCCGATGTCGAAGACACCCAGGCGCCCCGAGGACCACCCGAACCAGCGGCGTACGGCGAGGAAGGTCAGCCGCGCCTCGTCCTCGCCGGCGAGCACGCTGATGTCGGCACCGGTGTGCTCGTGCACGTGCGAGAGCACGGCGTCGGCGTTGGAGGCGTCGCGCACCGCCGAGGTGGCGAAGGCGTAGATCTGCTCGCAGCCCTTGTCCTCCGCCAGCCGCAGCGCAGAAGCGACGAAGTCGGTCAGGGCGTCGATACCGCTCTGGTTGACCGCGCCGTCGGCATCGAGGTGCTCGGCCAGTCGCAGCGGCTCCTTGTAGGAGGAGGCCGGCATCGGGGCGGCACCGGCGTGCGCGTCCACCACCAGCAGGTGCCCGGTGTTGGAGCCGATGTCGAGGACGCCCAAGCGCATGATCCGAGGCTACAGGCGCGTAGGGTTCCCCCGTGCCTGAAGTCGATCTGGTCTTCCCCCGAGCCTTCTTCGAGTTCGTCGACCCCGCCGACGACGACCAGGTCTACAAGTGCGACCTGACCTGGCTGACGTCGAACTGGACCTGCATCTTCGGCAACGGTTGCCAGGGCATCTACGAGACCTCGCCCGAGGCCGGTTGCTGCACCCTGGGCGCGCACTTCTCCGACGCCGACGACGAGGCCCGCGTCGCGGGCTGGGTCGAGAAGCTCGACGACTCGCTGTGGGAACGACGCTCCGAGGTGGCCAACAAGAAGGGCACCGTCTCGCGCAAGAAGTGGATCGAGCTCGAGGACGGGGAGCGCAAGACCCGCGTCGTGCAGGGCGAGACCGGGCCGGCCTGCATCTTCCACAACAGCCGCGACTTCGAGGGTGGCTACGGCTGTGCCCTGCACGCGCTGGCCCTGCGCGAGGGCGTGCACTTCGTCGAGACCAAGCCGGACGTGTGCTGGCAGCTGCCGCTGCGACGGACGTTCCGCACCGTCAAGCGCCAGGACGAGACCGAGTACACCGAGGTGTCGATCGGCGAGTACGACCGACGCGGCTGGGGGCCCGGCGGACACGACCTCGACTGGTACTGCTCGGGCAACACCGAGGCGCACGTCGGGGCCGAGCCGGTGTACCAGTCGAACGCGACCGAGCTGATCGCCCTGATGGGCCAGGAGGCGTACGACGTGCTGGCTGCGGCCTGCGAGCGGCACCTCCGCTCACGATCACTCCTGGCGCTGCACCCGGCCTCCCCGAAGTGAGCCGCGGTCGCCTCCGGGGCTAAGTCGACCCCGGTGTGTGACGTGCATCGCGTCAGGGTGAGAATCGTTTCATGCGCCTCGACCACCTCGTCTTCGCTGCCGGCCCGGACGGTCTTGCCGGGACCGCCGCCCGCCTTTCCGCACTGCTCGGCGAGCAGTTCGTCGACGGCGGCGTGCACCCGCGGTTCGGTACCCGCAACCGCATCCTGCCGCTGACCGACGGCACCTACCTCGAGCTCGTCGAGGTGCTCGACCACCCGGCCTCCGACAAGGCTCCGTTCGGCCAGGCGGTCCGCGCCCGCTCGGAGCTCGGCGGCGGCTGGATGGGCTGGGTCGTCTCGGTCGACGACATCTCCGCGCTCGAGAAGCGCCTGGGTCGCGAGTCCGTCAAGGGCAACCGGCACCGCCCCGACGGCACCGAGCTGCTCTGGAAGCAGCTCGGCGTGAAGGGCCTGCAGGCCGACCCGCAGCTGCCGTTCTTCGTCCAGTGGGAGACGTCGCCCGACCTGCACCCGTCGGCCGGCTCCACCGGCAACATCTCGCTCGAGGCGCTGGAGATCGCCGGTGACCCGGCCCGCGTCACTGAGTGGCTGGGCGCTCCGGTCGAGCAGCCGCTCGAGGACGTCAAGGTCGACTGGGTAGCCCCGAACGGCACCCCCGGCATCGTCGCGGTCTCCTTCCAGACCCCGAACGGCCTCGTCCGTCTCTGACGCATGACCGTCCGCCGGTCGCCGAACATCTGGGACAGCCCCGCGGTCTACGAGGTCGAGAACCTCGCCGTCGACCGTGACGGCCTGATCGAGTCGACGATGCGTGCGGTCGCCGACTGGTCCGGGCGCGACGTGCTCGACATCGGCTGCGGCACCGGGTTCCACCTGCCGCGGTTCGCCGCCGACGCCGCGTCGGTCATCGGCGTCGAGCCGCACCCGCCGCTGGCGGCGATCGCGCGCCGGCGGATCCGCCGGCTTCCCAACACGGAGGTGCGCGACGGCGGCGCCGCCGAGCTGCCGCTGCCGGACGCGTCGGTCGACGTCGCCCACGCGCGCTGGGCCTACTTCTTCGGGCCGGGCAGCGAGCCAGGGCTCGCGGAGCTGGACCGCGTCGTACGTCCGGGCGGCACCGCGTTCGTGATCGACAACGACCCGACCACCTCGACGTTCGGCGGGTGGTTCCGCCGCGGGTTCCCCGACGTGGACCCGGTCGTCGTCGAGCGGTTCTGGAACGAGCGCGGGTGGTCGCGCGAACGGCTGGGCATCCGCTGGGACTTCGACGCGCGCGAGGACTTCGAGGCCGTCGTACGGATCGAGCTGCCGACGGCCGTGGCCGAGGAGGTGCTGCTCGAGCACGCGGACGCGACCGGCGTCGACTACGCGGTCAACCTCTGGTGGAAGCGCTTCTGACCAAGCTCACGGGTGAGAACGGGGACATTGACCGAGGCGGAGGTAGCAGCGATCACAAGGTCCACGGCGCGCGCCATCAGCCCTCCGCCCATGTGCCAACGCCAACGGATACCGGCCGGCCGTGGCCCGACCGCGGCAGTTGCACAAAGAGAACTGTTTGTAGACTCGCGAGGAACGGACAGGCGCCACGAGCAGTCGGGATATCGGATGGCTAAGCACTACCTGGGGTGGTGGATTCCGCGGTTGGTGGTGGCACTCGTCGCGACCAGCCTGACCCACTGGGGGAACTCGTTCTGGGCTTGGGCTGGCACGTTCATGACCATCGCCCTGATCATCAACTGCATCGGCCTGGGCAAGCGTCCTCGACGCGAGTTGACCCGACCGCACTCCGGGGAAGAAACCGACGTGATGCTTCTGGACGTCGGACCCCGCGAGCTCGATGTCATGAAGGTCTACAGGGAGTTCTCGGACCGTAGCTTTGACGAGATCGACAGCTTGATCGAAGACGGACCGATTCCAGCGTCGCTCGGAGTCTCGCTCACCGTCGCCGAGGCCGAGGAACTCGTCCGGCTCATCACCAAGAATGGTGGTCGAGCCGAGATCATCAGGCGTTGACCTGCACAGGCCTCACGCGCGCTGCGTGGAGCGCCGTACGACGAGGGTCGGTTCGAGCATCCGCGCCGGTTGCTCCGGGATCTTCAGGGACAGCACCGTGTGCAGCAGGTCGACGATCTCGATGGCGACCTGCTCGAGCGGCTGCCGTACCGAGGTCAGGCCCGGCCAGCTGACCTGGGCCCCGAGCGAGTCGTCGAAGCCGACCACGCCGACGTCCGCGCCGGGCCGAAGGCCCCGCTCGGCCAGCGCGTGCAGGACGCCGATCGCGATGGTGTCGCTGGCACAGACGAAGCCGGTGACGGTCGCGTCCGCCAGGACCTCGTGCGCGGCCATCCGCGCCGCGTCGACGTTGTCGGTGATCCGTACGCCGAGACCGGTGGCGTCGGCACCGACTGCGGTCATCGCGCGCTGCCACCCCGAGCGACGGTCCTCGCCGATCCGCGAGGATTTCTCCCAGCCGAGCCAGGCGATCCGCTGGTGGCCGGCCGCCAGCAGGTGCTCGGTCGCCAGCTCGGCTCCGCGAGCACCGTCGACGTCGACCCACGGGTACTTGGCATCGGGGTCGTCCCAGGGCCGTCCGAAGGTGACGAACGGCGCGCCGACCCGCTCGAGCAGGTCGGCCTGCGGCGTCCCGGCATAGGTGTCGGTGACGACGAACGCGTCGACCGCGGTCGCACGCAACAGCTCGTCGTAGCCGTCGAGCAGGTCGTCCGGATCGCCGGAGAACAGCAGGATGTGGTGGCCGGTCCGGGCGGTCGCCTCGACCAGGCTGTGCACGAACCGGTCGATCAGCGCGTTGCTGGTGCCCTCCTGGGCCGGCTCGAAGCGCAGGCCGATCATGTGCGAGGAGCGGGTGCGCAGCTGCCGGGCGGCGCGGTTCGGCGTGTAGCCGAGCTCCTCGATCACGGCCTGGACGCGGGCGAGGGTGTCCTCGCGCAGCAGCTCGGGGTTGTTCAGCGCGTTCGAGACCGTCTGGCGGGAGACGCCTGCCTGCTCGGCAACGGTCGCCAGGGTGGGGTGCGGTCCGGTGAGCCGACGGCTCGGGCTCATCGGTCCACCTCCTACCTGCTCGCCCCGTCTGGAACGATCCAATACTAAGGGCCCCCGGGCGCGCCTCAACGAACTTGTCGGCGTTCGCACCTATGTTCGAACCATGGCGAAGGTCAAGGCGGCACCAGCGGCGTACCACTGCGGCGAGTGCGGTTGGGAAGCGACGAAGTGGGTCGGCCGCTGCGGCGAGTGCCAGGCCTGGGGAACGCTCGTGGAGCGGTCCGCGCCGAAGAGCCGCGTGCAGGCAGGCCCGGTCACCCAGAAGGCGCTGCCGATCGGCGAGATCCCGATCGAGGAGTCCCAGGCGCGCGCCAGCGGTGTGCCCGAGCTGGACCGGGTGCTCGGCGGCGGCCTGGTTCCGGGTGCCGCCATCCTGCTCGCCGGTGAGCCCGGCGTCGGCAAGTCCACCCTGCTCCTCGAGGTCGCGGCGCAGACCGCGCGGACGGGCCAACGGACGCTGTACCTCACCGGCGAGGAATCAGCGGCGCAGGTCCGGTTGCGTGCCGATCGCACCGGCGGGATCCAGGACCAGCTCTACCTGGCAGCCGAGACGGACCTCGGTGCCGTCCTCGGCCACGTCGAGGACGTGAAGCCCACGCTGCTGGTCATCGACTCGATCCAGACGATCAGCGCCAGCGACGTCGACGGCGTGCCCGGCGGCGTGACCCAGGTCAAGGAGGTCGCCGCAGCGCTCATCCGGATGGCCAAGCTCCGCAACATCACCCTGGTCCTGGTCGGGCACGTCACCAAGGACGGCAGCATCGCCGGCCCGCGGGTGCTGGAGCACCTGGTCGACGTCGTGCTGCACTTCGAGGGCGAGCGGTCCTCGCGACTTCGGATGGTGCGGGCCATGAAGAACCGGTTCGGCCCGGTCGACGAGGTCGGCTGCTTCGACCTCTCCGCCAGTGGCATCGTGGCGATCACCGACCCGACCGGCCTGTTCCTCGACACCCGGCACGGACCGGTCCCCGGAACCTGCGTCGCTGTCGCGATGGAGGGGCGTCGCCCGTTGCTCAGCGAGGTGCAGGCCCTGGTCACGCTGTCCGCGGCCGACCGTCCCCGACGGACCACCTCGGGCGTCGACGCCGCCCGGGTCGCGATGATCCTGGCGATCCTGCAGCAGCACGCCGGGGTCCGGCTGCACTCCCACGACGTGTTCGTCTCCAGCGTCGGCGGCGCCCGGCTGACCGAGCCGAGCAACGACCTGGCCATCGCCCTGGCGATCGTCTCGGCCCACCACGGTCACTCGCTCGGTCGCCAGGTCGTCGCCGTCGGCGAGCTCGGGCTGTCCGGCGAGCTGCGCCGCGTGCGCGACCTCGACATCCGCCTCGCAGAGGCGGGTCGGATGGGCTTCCGCTCCGCGGCCGTGCCGGCCGAGACGGACTCCACGGTCGGGAAGAGCCGGCTGATGGACGGCCTGCGCGTGGTCGACGTCGACACCATCGCCACCGCGCTGCGCATGCTCGGGATGACCGACGAGGACTCCAGCGCGCGGGCCTGACCGCGGGCTCCACGCAAACTCGGTCAGGTTGAGCGCGACGAGACCCTAGACTCGTCGCGTGGCCTCTCCCGACGACGCGCAGGAAGCCGACCGGCTGCGCGCCACCCTTGCCAGCATCGCGCCGGGCACGTCCCTGCGCGACGGCCTGGAGCGCATCCTGCGCGGCCGCACCGGCGCGCTGATCGTGCTCGGCCAGGACAAGGTCGTCGACACCATCTCCACCGGTGGCTTCACCCTCGACGTGCCGTTCTCGGCCACCGGCCTGCGCGAGCTCGCCAAGATGGACGGCGCGATCGTGCTCTCCAGCGACGTCAGCCGGATCCACCGCGCCAACGTGCACCTGATGCCCGACCACACCATTCCCAGCGAGGAGACCGGCACCCGGCACCGCACCGCCGACCGCGTCGCCAAGCAGACCGGCCACCCGGTCATCTCCGTCTCCCAGTCGATGCAGATCATCGCGGCGTACGTCGGCGAGACCCGGTACGTCCTCGAGGACTCCGGCTCGATCCTGTCCCGCGCGAACCAGGCCCTGGCCACGCTCGAGCGCTACAAGCTGCGCCTCGACGAGGTGTCCAGCACCCTCTCCGCGCTGGAGATCGAGGACCTGGTCACCGTGCGCGACGTCGCCGTCGTCGCCCAACGCCTGGAGATGGTCACCCGGATCGCGCGCGAGATCGTGGACTACGTCCTCGAGCTCGGCACCGACGGCCGGCTGCTCTCCCTGCAGCTCGAGGAGCTCGTCACCGGTGTCGACGCCGAGCGTGAGCTCGTCGTGAAGGACTACCTGCCCGGCGGGCGTCGCAAGCTGACGCCGGAGGCCGTGCTCAACGCGCTCGAAGCACTCTCCCCCACCGACCTGGTCGACATCTCGATGGTCGCCAAGGCTCTCGGTCTCGGCCAGGCCGAGCACCTCGACGGCGCCGTCACCCCCCGCGGGTACCGGTTGCTGGCCAAGGTCCCCCGTCTGCCCAGCACCGTCGTCGACGGCCTGATCGAGCAGTTCGACTCGCTGCAGAAGCTGCTCTCAGCCGGTGTCGAGGACCTCCAGATCGTCGAGGGCGTCGGCGAACTGCGGGCGCGGAGCGTGCGCGAAGGCCTCTCACGCCTCGCCGAGAGCTCGATCCTCGAGCGCTACGTCTGAGCCGGGACGCCGGCCCCGTGGCTTAGTGGCCGGTGTTCGCCGTCGCGGTCGGCGTCGTGGTCTTGGCCTTCTTCGGCTTTGGCTGGATCGTCCGCGTGACCACCGGCTGCTCCGGCACGGTGAGGTGGAAGACCGCCTCACCCGGCTCGGACCCGACGACCGCGGCCACCAGCCGGTAGGCGCCCGGCGGTGCCCAGCTCGTGGTCTTGCTGCAGGTGTCGTCCGAGCGACGTCCGCTCCAGGTGAGCTGGACCGTGGTCGGCACGGCGCTGCGCACCACCACCGACTGCTTCGGCACCGCGGACGGGCACTGCTGGCTCGTCCAGATCCGGTTGTCCCCCTGCACGACCTTGGCGACCAGCGTCTGCGAGGAGAGGGCCAGCGTGCAGGCTGGCTGCACCCCGGTGAGCTGCAGTGCCAGCCCGACCTGCGTCCCGGCAGCGGTCGTCCCGGTCGCCGGGGTCACGGTGATGTCGTCCAGGGTGCACGGGCCGTCCGGCTGCGCGAGCACCGCGGCCGGAGGCGTTCCGGTGGCGGTCGCGCTGGGGCCGGTCAGCGGCCGAGGACCGACCGGACCCGCGTTCGCCGTCTGCTTGGCCCGGCCGAGGTTCGCCGAGGCCGGCGTGGCCGAGTCGCCCTTGCCGCCACCACCGCCGAGGAGGTGGGCGGTTCCGAAGATCACCACGAAGAGGGTGCCGAGCACCATAGCCCGCCGGAACCAGTAGACCCGCGCCGGCAGCCTGCGCACCGGTCGCCTGGTCGTGGTCATGGGTTCCACCGTAGGAAACTTCGGCGCCTTGATGGTGGAGGCACACCGGACCGTAGGGTGACCGGCGTGAACGCACTGAAGGAACCCGTCCTCGCCTGGTACGGCGAGTTCGCGCGTGATCTTCCGTGGCGCCGCCCGGGCGCGAGCCCGTGGGCGGTGATGGTCTCCGAGTTCATGCTGCAACAGACGCCGGTGAGCCGGGTGCTGCCGGTCTACGAGACCTGGATGGCCACCTGGCCGACGCCCGCCGACCTGGCGGCCGTGCCGAGCGGCGAGGCGGTTCGCGCCTGGGGCCGGCTCGGCTACCCGCGCCGCGCGCTGCGGTTGCACGCCTGCGCGGTCGCGATCACCGACGAGCACGGGGGCGAGGTCCCGGACAGCTACGACGCCCTGCGGGCGCTGCCCGGCATCGGCGACTACACCGCCGCCGCGATCGCGTCGTTCGCCTTCGGCCGCTCGCACGCGGTGCTCGACACCAACGTGCGCCGGGTGCTCGGACGCGCTGTCGGCGGCACCGAGTTCCCGTCCCCCTCGGTCACCAGGGCTGAGCGCGAGCTGGCCGGTTCGTTGGTCCCGGCCGAGGACCCCGAGGTCTGGGCGGTCGCGGTGATGGAGCTCGGCGCCCTGGTCTGCACGGCGTCCAACCCCGCGTGCGCACGATGCCCGATCCTGGCGGACTGCGCGTGGCAGCTCGCCGGGAAGCCCCCGTACGACGGGCCGCCGCGCAAGGGGCAGACCTACGACAAGACCGACCGTCAGTGCCGTGGCCGGCTGCTCGCCGTGCTCCGCGATGCCGACGGCGCCGTTCCGGCGTCCCGGCTCGAGGCCGCGTGGGGCGACGCAACCCAGCGCGAGCGTTCGCTGGCCTCGCTGCTGGCCGACGGACTGGTTGCCGTCTCCGCCGGAGGTTATGCACTCCCCGACTGATCGCGTTGCCCGGCCATGGCCCCGCGCACGACGCCGGCGCCGACCTGGCCGAGCTGTCGGCTCGGCCAGTCCCAGAGCAGCAACGGCGGTGGCAGTCGCAGCTCGCGGCGCGCCCACCCGGGCAAGGAGGACACGGCTCCCGCCGCCAGCAGCGCGTAGCCGGGGCGGGCGGCGACCGGGAGCGGCGGGTCCAGCAGCAGGAAACGGGCGGCCTCGCGCGACTCCGCGGTAGCCGCCCGCTCCGGCCGGAAGTCGGCCAGCCGGGTTCGGAGCTCGGCGACGGTGCTCGGCGGGGCCGAGGCGCCCAGCCGCGCGGCGACCGTCCCGCTCTGCTGCACGTAGAGGTCGGCGTCCCCGGGGCTCAGCGGCTCCGGACCGTAGAGCTGGTAGCTCCGCAGGAAGCTGTCCACCTCCGCGAGGTGCACCCAGTCGAGCAGGTGCGGGTCGTTCGCGGCGTACGGGCGTCCATCTGCAGCAGTACCGCGCACCCGGAGGTGGATCCGCCGTACGGAGTCGATGGCCGCCTCGGCGTCAGGGATGGTCCCGAAGGTCGTGGTGGCCAGGAAGTGACTGGTGCGCTGCAACCGTCCCCACGGGTCACCGCGGTAGCCCGAGTGACCGGCGACCCCGGCCATCGCCAACGGGTGCAGCGACTGCAGCAGCAGCGCCCGGATCCCGCCGACGAACATCGACGCATCCTCGTGCACCCGCCAGACGGGGTCCTGGGGCCCGAACCAGCGTTCTCCGGCTGCTCCCCAGATGACGGCAGCGCGCTCCGCGGCGTCCTCCCCGGCCACCTTGGCGCGCAGGGTCTCGGCGAGTTGACGACGCAGAGGTGCCAGCAGGTCCACGGCAACAGCGTGGCAGGCGGGGCCAAGGACCGGGGACGCAGCAGGGCCCCGGCGATTGCCGGGGCCCTGCTGTCGTGGTCCTTGGTCAGTCGCCGTCGCCGGCACCGACCTCGACCGCTGCCGGGGTGTCCGGGAGCTCGACGCGCGGGGTGCCCTTGAAGGTGAACGCCTCCTCGGCGCCCTCGCCCTCGACGCCCACGAGCACGATCTGGCCGGGGCCGACCTCGCCGTAGAGCATCTTCTCGGCGAGGACGTCCTCGATCTCGCGCTGCACCGTGCGCCGCAGCGGACGCGCACCGAGAACCGGGTCGAAACCGCGGGTCGCGAGCAGGTCCTTGGCCGGCTGGGTCAGCTCGATCGACATGTCCCGGTCACGCAGCCGCAGCTCCACCGACGCGATCATGTTGTCGACCATCGAGATGATCTGCTCCTTGGTCAACGGCGGGAAGACGATCATCTCGTCGACCCGGTTGAGGAACTCCGGACGGAAGTGCTGCTTGAGCTCCTCCGACACCTTCGCCTTCATCCGCTCGTAGGTCCCCTGGGTGTCCGAGGAGTTCCCGAAGCCGAGGCTGACGCCCTTGCTGATGTCGCGGGTACCGAGGTTCGTGGTCATGATGATCACGGTGTTCTTGAAGTCGACCACCCGGCCCTGGGAGTCGGTCAGGCGACCTTCCTCCAGGATCTGCAGCAGGCTGTTGAAGATGTCGGGGTGCGCCTTCTCGACCTCGTCGAAGAGCACCACCGAGAACGGCTTGCGGCGCACCTTCTCGGTGAGCTGGCCGCCCTCCTCGTAGCCGACGTAGCCCGGAGGCGAGCCGAACAGGCGCGACACGGTGTGCTTCTCGGAGAACTCCGACATGTCGAGCTGGATCAGCGCGTCCTCGTCGCCGAAGAGGAACTCCGCGAGCGTCTTGGACAGCCAGGTCTTCCCGACGCCGGACGGGCCGGCGAAGATGAACGACCCACCGGGACGCTTGGGGTCCTTCAGGCCGGCACGCGTACGCCGGATCGCCCGGCTGAGCGCCTTGACGGCCTCCTCCTGGCCGATGACCCGCTTGTGCAGCTCGTCCTCCATCTTGAGCAGCCGGGTCGACTCCTCCTCGGACAGCTTCACGATCGGGATGCCGGTCGCGACGGCGAGGACCTCGGCGATGAGCTCCTCGTCGACCTCGGCGACGACGTCCATGTCGCCGGCGCGCCACTGCTTCTCGCGCTCGGCCTTGGCCAGGATCAGCTGCTTCTCCTCGTCGCGGAGGCGGGCGGCGGCCTCGAAGTCCTGGCCGTCGATCGCGCCCTCCTTGCGGCGGCG
>JBJMIP010000010.1:0-3273 GCA_045806825.1 Marmoricola sp. | reverse complement strand
GACCGAACACCTGGCGCCTGCTGCTGCTTCCGCCGGAGGGATCACCTGCGGCCTTCCGGTCGGCGATCCTGAACCACCGCGAGCTCGTCATCGCCGCCATGGACCCGTACATCGGTTGGCTCCTCGACCAGCTGGACCTTGCCGACGTGGATCGCGAGCTGGCCGCGCGCAACCTGTTCGCCGTGGTCGAGAACCTGGCTCAGCTGATGCTTTCGGACCCCGCGCGATTCCCGATGGAGCGGCTGGCGAAGCACGTCGGAGCAGTGATCACCAGTCTCATCGCCGTGGCCAGCAAGCCCTGAAACCCCCGCGTCCGGGTGATTCCTGGGCTCGGGCTCAGCTCAGCCCGAGCGCGTCCATCACGGCGGCGGCCATCTGCGCCTCACCGGTCTGGTTCGGGTGGATCAACGCGAAGTTCGAGGACCCGAAGATCGGCTCGATCCAGCGCACGCCCGGCGCCTGGCAGGAGTCGTGGTCGTTCGAGCGCACGGACATGTCCACGAAGGTGACCCCGTTCTCGTCGGCAGCCTTCTGGATCACGGCGTTCAGGTGCGCCTGCAGGGCCCGCAGGAACGGGATGTCACCGGAAGCGATCGGAAGGCTCGGGTAACAGCCCTTGGTCGCCGGCATGATCCACGGGTAGCCGACGATCGCGATCCGTGCGTTCGGGGCCTTGGCCCGAACAAGCGCCAGGGCCTGCTTCACCGCGGGGTAGACGACCGTGTCGACGCGGTCGTCGAAGGTCGACCCGAAGGCGGTCTTGCACGGGGCCCCGAAACCGAGGGTCAGCACCGACGAGACGCCGCAGGAACCTGCCGCGACGGCCAGCGTCTGGCCGTCGTTGCCACCGATCGTCATCGTGATCAGCTGCGTGTCCGCACCGACTGCGTCCAGCTGCGGCGCCAGGCCAGGGTACTGGGAGCTGGTGAAGTCCTTGGTCTGAGCGCCGCCGCAGGTCACGTCGGTCAGGCTCGCGCCCGTGGCCGCCGCGATCACGTGCGAGAAGTTGAGCGTCGACTGCCCGCAGAACGGCAGTACTCCGGGAGCGAACGGGAGATTGCCGGACCCCGCCGCGTAGGAGTCGCCGAGCGCGACGTACTTGAGCGGTGCCGGTCCGTCGCCGGCCGCGATGGCGGTCGGGGCGGTGGCGCCGGCAAGGGCGATCACCGCGGCGGCGACGAGCGTGGTGCGGAACTTCATGTGATCTCCCGGTTGCGTTGTGCGGAACCACCCAGGCGTGCTGCCCAGGCGTAGATCTGGGTGAGGACGAGGTCGCGACGCTGCAGCTCGTCCTCACCGAGCGGACGGATGGATGCCATGTTCGCCTCGGCGTCGAAGACATCGGTGACCATCAGCACCAAGGTGCCGAAGAGCTCGTCGGGGAAGTCCGCCATGCCCGGCAGCGCCGCGGCCGTCTGCTTCACCTTCGCCAGGTAGAGCTCGGACCCGGCTTGGAGGATGCGACGCAGCTCCTTGTCAGTCCGTGCGGCGTTGGTCAGCTCGTACATGACCGCGTTCGTCTCCGAGCCCATCACCGCCCGCAGTGCCGCGATCACGTCGGTGATCCGCAGCCCGGACACCTGAGCCGCGACGACGCGGGCATCGAAGTCCGCCATCTGCCGCCGGAGGACCTCGCCGGCGGTCGCCGCCATGAAGTCGCTCATCGTCTCGAAGTGGCGGAACAGGGCACCGTGCGACAACCCGGCGCGCTTCGTGATCTCCGACGCCGAGGCCTTGGCATAGCCGAGCTCGACGATCGTCGCGATGCTCGCGTCGAGCAGGCGGGCGATCGCGGACTCGCGGCGTTCCTGCTGGGTAGGCACGAGCGGGACCGTAACAAAGATAGTGACTGATCACAATCTAAATCTCGAATGTCATGCTCATCCCGTGGCCTACGACCTGGTGCGGACCGGCAGCGGACCGAAGCTCCTGCTGCTGCACTCCGGCTTCCACACCTGGGTCGAGTTCCGTCGCCTGATCGACCTGCTCGCCGACGGCCACGAGGTCCTGGCCACGACCCAGCCCGGCAGCGTCGGCGGGCCTCCGCTCGATCCGCGGCGGTCGATGCTCGACCAGCACGCGACCTACGTCGCCGGGGTCCTCGACGAGGCTGGCTGGGACGACGGGGTCACCGCGGTGGGCAGCTCTTTCGGCGGTGTGCTCGCCCTCGAGCTGTTGGCGCGCGAGCGCATCTCCCGTGCAGTCGCCCTGGCGCCGCCCTGGGTCGCAGGAGCAGGGCTGGCGTTCTACGCCGCACTGTTCTCCTCGGTCCTCCCGGCCGTCCGGCTCACCCGGCCCCTGTGGCCGTACTCGACCCGCTCGGCAACGATCACCAGCCTCTGGTTCCACCAGTCCCGCAGACCCACCGCGGTCGACGCGGCGGATGTCTCGGTGCTGCTCGACTCGGTCGCCCGGTTCCCGTTCTTCCGCACCGGCCTGGTGGCGCGCTCGGGCGGTCCCGGGATGCCCGACCTGGCGAAGGTCGACTCCACGCGGGTCACGCTCGCCTGGGGCAGCAGGGACTTCCTGGTCCCGACCTGGATGCGCGACCGCTGGTCGGCAGCGCTGCCGGACGCGGACGTGGTCCGGTTGCCCGGGTTCGCCCACCAGCCGCACCTGCAGGATCCGGCGACCGTCGCGTCCTTGATCGCGGATCACGCCTAGACACCGGCAGAGGTGCCAGGATCGGCCCATGGGTCTGCGCAAGCGGAGTGCGATCGCACTGGGTGTCGCGACGCTGCTGATCGCGGCCGCGGCGGTGGCGGTGCAGCTCCACCACGATCATCCGAGGACGAGCCTGACCGTCGGCTGGGGCGACCGCGAGGGAGCGCCCGGTTGCACCTACGACGCCGCCACGAAGAAGGTCACCGCGACGATCACCGTCGACGGCTACCAGCCGCGAGCCCTGGCAGTGACCGTGATCGTCACCGCGTACGCCGACGAGAACACCTCGATCGCGGTGGGCACGGGAGGCCGGACGGTCAAGGCCTCGGGCAGGGTGCACCAGCGCTTCACCCTCAGCTTCGGGGTGGACCGCCCGCCTCACGTCGGCGAGGACGCCGTGGCCGCGTGCGGGCGCACCGTCAGTCGCGAACTTTTCTCGGCCGGACCTGTCGTGGCGGGGTTCCGCCGTTCGTAGGGGGGTAGAGGCTGGCCGCACGCGCCTGCCCGCAACGAGGAGGAGACATGGCCGAGTACCTGATCGCGTTCAACGACGAGTGGGTTCCTGACCAGCCCGAGGAGTGGTTCCGCGAGCGGGCGGTCATCCTGCGT
>JBJMIP010000009.1:0-4499 GCA_045806825.1 Marmoricola sp. | reverse complement strand
CTGGCGTCCGAGGTGGGCGCCGTGCGTGCGCGGACGCCGCGCTACGGCGTGAACCTCTTCGTCCCGGCCCCGCTCCCGGTCGACCCGGACGCCTACCGGGCCTACCGCGAGGAGCTGCTCCCGCTTGCCGACCACTACGGCGTCGAGGTTCCGCGCACCCCGGTCGAGGACGACGACTCCTGGGCGGCGAAGGTCGACCTGCTGGTGTCCGCAGCGCCGCCGGTCGTCTCCTTCACCTTCGGCCTTCCCGACGGCGCGACGGTCCGGCGGTTACGCCAGAGCGGCAGCGTGCTCGCCCAGACCGTGACCTCGCCTGAGGAGGCGCGACTCGCGGGCGAGGCCGGCATGGACGCGCTCGTCGTCCAGGGCCCTGCTGCGGGTGGTCACTCGGGAACGTTCACGCCGCAACAGCCTCCCGCCGACGTGACACTTCCCGAGCTGGTCCGGTCGGTCCGGGCCGTGTGCGGACTCCCGATCCTCGCGGGCGGTGGGATCGGCTCAGCGGCCGACGTACGGGCTGCCCTGGAGGCGGGCGCCGCAGCCGTGTCCGTCGGCACCTTGCTGCTGCTCGCCGACGAAGCCGGCACCTCGGCTACCTACCGGGCCGCGCTCGCCGGGCCGGACCGGGGCGAACCGAGGCTGGCCCGCGCCTACAGCGGCCGGCCGGCGCGGGGTCTGCCGACCGCGTTCATGGCTGAGCACGAGCCGAACGCCCCGCTCGGCTACCCGGCGATCCACCACCTGACGACCCCGATCCGACGGGCGGCTGCCGCTGCCGGGGACGCCGAGAACGTCAATCTCTGGGCTGGCACCGGCTACCGCTCGGCGCGGCCACGACCGGTCGCCGAGATCCTCCGCGGCCTCGTCTGAGGGCGGCGCCGTCAGGGCGCGAGGGCGCTGCAGATCGCGGCGTCCGCCTGGTCGTCGCTGTACTTCCCGCGCACCTCGCGCGTCGGCTCGCCGTAGGTGACGATCGGGACCCCGCCGTCGTCGACGAAGAGCACCTCGCCGTCGGGGAAGTACGCCCGCCCGGCGCGCGCGGGCAGGCCGGGGAGCTTCTCCTGGGCGCCGCTGATCTTCGAGATGACGCGGTCACCGGGTTCGATGCCCTCGGGGTAGGAGCTGTGGAACGTCGTGGAGAACTTGAACGAGAACGACTTGCCCGACTCCGGCGAGCTGAAGGTCTGGGTCGTGTTCGGCTGGGAGTCGAACTCGCTGACGATCGTTCCGGCCGCGTTGCGGCGAAGCGTTCCCTTGAAGACGCCGACCATGTGGAACTCCACGTCGAACCCGCAGACCGCGGCCAGGTCGTCGAGGGGGTAGCTGATGTCGACGTCGTAGGCGACGTGCAGCGGTGCCATCGAGCGTGCGGGCGACATCACGCCGAGCGAGGCGACGACCGTCGTGGCGACGGCGACGGTGCGGAGAACGGACCGGGACGGGGCTGGAGTGCGCATGGCGGCCTCGCTGACTGGGAGTTGTTCAGAGCCTCACCCCGACCGGAGCGGGGTGTCAACGGCACGTTCGAGCCATCGTGTCTTTCCGCGTACCCTGGGACCGCTCCCTTCCCCGTCCGAGAGGTCCTGTCGTGCCCGTCACCACCACCGCTGCTCCTGAGTCGGTCTTCAGCCGTCTCGAGCCGCACCTGCCGGGCGTGCAGAAGCCGATCCAGTACGTCGGCGGCGAGCTGAACTCGGTCACCACCGAGTGGGGCCCCGACGAGAGCACCGTCCGCTGGGCGCTGATGTACCCGGACGCCTACGAGGTCGGTCTGCCCAACCAGGGCGTGCAGATCCTCTACGAGGTGCTCAACGAGGCCGAGAACACCCTGGCCGAGCGGACCTACGCGGTCTGGCCCGACCTGGAGGCCGTGCTCCGTCGCGAGGGCATCCCGCAGTTCACCGTCGACAGCCACCGGCCGGTGGGCGCGTTCGACCTGCTGGGTCTGTCGTTCTCCACCGAGCTCGGCTACACGAACATGCTCACCGCGCTGGACCTCGCCGGCATCCCGCTGCACGCGGTCGACCGCTCCGACGGTCACCCAGTGGTGCTGGCGGGCGGTCACTCCGCGTTCAACCCGGAGCCGATCGCCGACTTCATCGACGCCGCCGTGCTCGGTGACGGCGAGGAGGTCGTCCTCAAGATCAGCGACGTCGTCCGTGAGTGGAAGGGCGAGGGCTGCCCGAGCGGGGAGATGCCCTCCGCGCGCGACGAGCTGCTGCGCCGGCTCGCGGTCAGCGGCAACGTCTACGTGCCCAAGTTCTACGACGTCTCCTACGGCCCGGACGGCTCGCTCGGCGCCGCTGTTCCGAACCTCGCCGGGGTCCCGGCCCGGGTCGCCAAGCACACGCTGATGGACCTGGACTCCTGGCCGTACCCGCGCAACCCGCTGGTGCCGCTCGCCGAGACCGTGCACGAGCGGTTCTCGGTCGAGATCTTCCGCGGCTGCACCCGGGGCTGCCGCTTCTGCCAGGCAGGCATGATCACCCGACCGGTGCGCGAGCGCTCGATCACCACGATCGGTGCGATGGTGCAGAACGGCATCGAGAAGTCGGGCTTCGACGAGGTGGGGCTGCTCTCGCTCTCCAGTGCCGACCACACCGAGATCGCCGAGGTCGCCAAGGACCTGGCCGACCGCTACGAGGGCACCAACGTCTCGCTGTCGCTGCCGAGCACGCGGGTCGACGCCTTCAACATCACCCTGGCCAACGAGTTCTCCCGCAACGGCCGGCGCTCCGGTCTGACGTTCGCCCCGGAGGGCGGCTCGGAGCGGATGCGCAAGGTGATCAACAAGATGGTCACCGAGGACGACCTGATCGCGACCGTGGCCGCGGCGTACAGCCACGGCTGGCGCCAGGTGAAGCTCTACTTCATGGTCGGGCTGCCGACCGAGACCGACGATGACGTGCTCCAGGTCGCGGACCTCGCACGCAAGGTGATCCAGAAGGGCCGCGAGGTCTCCGGGCACAACGACATCCGCTGCACGGTCTCGATCGGCGGGTTCGTGCCGAAGCCGCACACCCCGTTCCAGTGGGCCGCGCAGCTCGACCACCAGACCACCGACGACCGGCTGTACAAGCTGCGCGAGGTCGTCCGCAACGACAAGAAGTACGGACGCGCGATCGGGTTCCGCTACCACGACGGCAAGCCCGGCATCGTCGAAGGGCTGCTGTCGCGCGGCGACCGCCGCATCGGCAAGGTCATCGAGGCCGCGTGGCGCGACGGTGGTCGTTTCGACGGCTGGAGCGAGCACTTCTCCTACGAGCGCTGGATGACCGCGGCCGAGACCGGACTGGCCGGTACCGGCGTGGACGTCGACTGGTTCACCACCCGCGAGCGCACCTACGCCGAGGTGCTGCCCTGGGACCACCTCGACTCCGGCCTGGACAAGGACTGGCTCTGGGAGGACTGGGAGGACGCCCTCAACCCCGACTCGGTCGACGTCGAGGACTGCCGCTGGACGCCCTGCTACGACTGTGGGGTCTGCCCGGAGATGGGCACCGACATCCAGATCGGGCCGACCGGTCAACGGTTGCTGCCGCTCAGCGTCGTCTGAGCGGCGTCCCGGTCACCTCGGTCGGGTCGCGAGCGTGAGGTGCTCGACCGCTCGACGGATCTCCGCGAGCAGCTCGGCGCGGGACACCTCGTCCGTGTCGGCCGGCCAGTACGGCTCGAACTGACGCAGGGCGGCGACGATGAGCGTGGCCTCCTCGGAGGTCAGGTAAACGTGGATGTGGTTGGTGACGTTCTCGTCCACCCTCCGACGGTACGCCCGCGAACGGTCAGGTGCCAGGCTCGGCTCGTCCTGGACGTCGGCGCCGCCGCTCGAACCTGTCGGTGCGCTCGGGTTGGATAGGGGTGTGCAGCAGATCAGCGACGACCAGCGGCGAGCCCGACTGGCGCTCCGGCACGGTCTGGCCACGCCGTTCGGGTCCGTCGAGGACGCCACCGCCGCGATGACCTGCTGGCACGCGACCGAGCCCGCCTCGGTGCACCTGGCTGCCTGGGCGCGCACCGGGTGCAGCCGCGCGGACGTCGACCGAGCCCTCTACGAGGACCGGACGATCGTGAAGCAGCTGGCGATGCGCCGGACCGTCTTCACCTTCCCGCGGGACCTGTTGCCTGCGGTGTGGGGGAGTGCGGCGGCTCGCGTGGCCGTCCAGCAGCGCGGACAGCTGGCCCGAGACGTGGTCAAGCACGGCGTGACCGGCGACGGCGAGACCTGGGTCGCCGAGGCGTGTGCGGCGGTGCTCGCGCACCTGCGGACCGTCGGACCGACGACGACCGTGAAGCTGCGCGAAGCGCTGCCGGTCCTGGACGCGCGGATGAGCCTGTCGCCGGGGACCAACTGGGCGGCGGAGGTCTCGGTCGCACCGCGGGTGCTGACCACCCTGGCTGCGTCCGGAGTCATCGTGCGCGGTGCCAACGAGGGCAGCTGGAAGGTCTCGCGACCGCGCTGGACGGTGACCGAGGAGTGGCTGCCGGACGCACCGGCGGTG
>JBJMIP010000008.1:0-5307 GCA_045806825.1 Marmoricola sp. | reverse complement strand
GGGAGAACCGCTCGAACGCTGTCGCGCCGTCTGAATCGGTCTTCGCACAGGCCCCGCGGTCGAGCGAAGCCGTGTTGAGGTGGCCAAATGGATCCGCCTGACCGAGCGTGTACGCGATCTGGGTTCGCAACCCGACCTCAACTTCTTCGAGTCCATTGGCGAGGCATCGTCGAAGTTTCTGGTCGAAGTCGTGGAGCGCGACCGCGTCCTCGAACCTGCTGCCTTCCTGGAACGCGTCCGGACGAGGTCCTACCGGCCGGCCGTCCTCCCCGAGGTCCGAGAACCTGCGGAACGGAAACGTGTAGGCGCTGAGTCGGTAGTAGCCGATGTGCTTCAGGCTCTGCGTCGCCGACTTCTGGTCTTCGTAGACCATGCCTCTCGCGGCGATGCGCTGGAGCTGCTGGTCAAACGGAAGGTGCGGCTTGTCGTACCTCATCGACGTTCCTCACGAGCGGAGCGCCCAGCGGTGCTTGGGCTAAAAAGAAAACCGGCCCATACATCGTCGGTGACCACGAGGATCGGTGACGGCGAGCGGGGCCGGTGTTGATGTAGACACGTTAGCGCATCGATCCGACACGAATGGAATCTTCGCTAGAAGTCGGCTGCCCCCGGGAGTATCGCGGCTTCGTCGCGCCGCAAGAGTGACCATCGAAACCAAAACGAGGCACGCCGCGGGCCAAAACGAGGCATAAACGAGGCACGCCGCGCGGCCGCCGAGCGCCAAACCCCCTCTGACCTGCATGTTTGTGGGCCCCCAGGGGCTCGAACCCTGAACCCGCGGATTAAAAGTCCGCTGCTCTGCCGATTGAGCTAGAGGCCCGTGCACGAAGACCCGTGGGAGAACCGCCCAGGAATCATCCGTACCGGGCGAAGCCTAGCCAAAGCACCCCCTCCAGCCCGCGTCAGTACGCCCGGGCGAGCGACAACACTTGCGCGACCAGTACGACGGCGCCGAGCACCCGCCTGAACGGGCTCGCGCCGCGCACCAGCTCGTCGAGCGACCACACCAGCAGCGCCCCGTGTCGCACTCCACCCACCGTGGTCGCGTGCGCGGCAGTGAGCGGGAACAGACCGATCACGACGGTCGCGAGCCACAGCGAGAGGGCCGGGTTCGGGAACTGCCACAGCGTGGGGCGGCCGTCCGCTGACCGGAACCACCAGGAAGCTGAAGTCGCCCTGCTGAGCATCGTGTCCGTGTTCGCGGGCGTCATGGTGCGAACCTACCCACGCGGGTTCTGCTGAATCAGGTCAGCACCGCGTCGGGGAGTTCCTCCGGGGCCGCGCCACCGAAGCGTCCCCAGTGGATCGCCTCGTCCAACGGCCGCCCGCGGCGCCACCCCAGCCGCTCGAGGTCCGGGTCGTCCTGGAGACGGCTGACCGAGCCCAGGCAGAGCCACGCGATCGGCCGCAGCTGCGACGGGATGCCCAGCAGCTCGCCGAGGAATTCCTCGCGGTAGAAGGAGACCCAGCCGACGCCGAGCCCTTCGGCGGTCGCCGCGAGCCAGAGGTTCTGGATCGCCAGGCAGGTCGAGTAGAGGCCGGCCTCAGCGATCGCGTGCCGACCCAGCACCGCCGGGCCGCCACGCTCGGCGTCGTAGGTGACGACGACGCCGAGGGAGGACTCGAGGATGCCCTCGACCTTGATCCGGGAGAAGGTCTCGGCCCGCTCGCCGCTGAGCTGCCCGGCGAAGACCGCGCGCTCCTGCGCCACGTGCTCCTGGAACGTCCGGCGGGTGGCGACGTCGTCGACCAGCACGAAGTCCCAGGGCTGGCTGTGCCCGACGCTCGGCGCGGCGTGCGCGGCCCCGAGGACACGTTCGAGGACCGGGCGGTCGAGCGGTTCACCGGTGAACTCGGCCCGGACGTCACGGCGGCGGGCGATCGCGTCGTAGAGCTCCACGGCGCTGCAACGTACACGGGGTCGCGAAGCCGGGTTGCGTCGCCCTGCCCGGACCCGGCCGCCAGTCCTACGAGCCGAACGTCCGGGCGACGCCGTCGGCGGTGACGACCACGCCGGTGCGGCCACGCTCGACGAGCCAGCCGACGCCGCGCCTGCCCATCACGAACGCTGCGGTCGCGTCGACGTCCGCCCAGGTCAGGTCCTCGCACACCACCGTCACCGACGCGAGCTCGGACGGCGTGCCGCCGGTCGCCGGGTCGACGATGTGCGCGCCCCGGTGGGCGAGCCCGGACGTCGCGACCGCGCCGTTCCGCAGCGGGACGAGCGCGAGCACCCGGGACCGGTCGTGCGGGTCCTCGATGCCGATGCGCCACGGCTCCGCGTCGTCCTGCCGCGTGACGCACACCAGGTCGCCCCCGGCGGCGAGGCAGAAGTCGGTGTCGTCGAGGTGGGCGAAGCTCGCCGCCGCTCGCTGCACGGCCCAGCCCTTGACGACGCCGCTCGGGTCCAGCCACCCGGTGTCCCGCTCACCGGCGCGCCACACGTCGAAAGCGCCCCGCGACTCGGACCTGGCCTGCTCGGCGATCTCGAGGACCTCGGCGACGGTGTCCGGGCAGTCGGCGATCACGATCTCGCCGCGGCCGAGCCGGGCGACGAAGCTGTCCGGCCGGTACGTCGAGAAGGTCTCGTCGACCTCCCGCAGCCAACGGAGCACGTTCTCCCAGGCGCTCTCCGCAACGGCAGTGCCGGCCCAGCGCCCCCGCATAGCCAGGCTGATCGGCATCCCCATCACGTGGGCCGTGTGCCGCTGCTCGTCCGTCATCGTCGTGCCTCAGAGCTGGTCGAGCGCGCTCTGCAGCGACCCGACGTAGCCGTTGCTGGTGTAGGTCGCTCCCGAGACCATGTCGACCTTCGCGCTCTGCGCCTGCAACGTCTCGTTGATCAGGATCGGCAGCGCGCGGTTGTTGATCTGCAGGTCGCGGGCACTGGCGTCCGGGTACTGCAGCACGGTCACGTTGGTGATGGTCGTGCCGGTGACCTTGATCTGGACCTGGACCGGGCCGAACCGCGTCGAGACTGCTCGGCCGGTGATGACCCGGCTCGAGGGGCTCGGCGTCGGGGTGGGCTTGGGCGTGGGCTTCGGGGTGGGCTTGGGGGTGGGTTTCGACGTCGGGCTCGGCTTCGGCGTGGGCTTCGGGGCGGCCTGGCTGGTTCGTGGCGCGCTCGGGGCGCTGGGCGAGCGCGTCGGGGTACCGCTGGGCCCAGCCTTGGTCGGCTTCGCGGTCGGAGTCTTGGTGGCCGGGGTCGTGGTGGCCGGGGTCTTCGTGGCTGCGTGCGTACGGGTCGGTCGGTGCGACGACGTCGCGGACGGCCGCGCAGACGTCGTGGGGGTCGGCTGCGCGGTGGCGTCCTGGACGGACCCGCTGATCGCCCGGTGGACCGACGTACCGCCCGTTGCCTGCAGCGGGCCGGCCGTCGACGTGTGGTACCCGAAGAGCAGCACGAGGACGGAGATCGTGCTCAGGGCCCAAAGGGTGATCCGACTCATCGCGTCACCACACAAAGCTCTCGAGGTGCAGCTGGTGCTCGGGCAGGCCGGCCCGGCGCAGGCTCGCGCGGACCAGGTCGGTCCACGGCTCGGGGCCGCACAGGTAGACATCGCGTTCGGCGACGTCCGGGATCCAGCGCAGCAGGGCGCCGAGGTCGTCCAGGTCCTCGGGAACGCTCGCGCCGAGCCAGGACCGCTGCGCGCGTCGGGGACCGCCGACGCGGAGCACCCTCAGGCCGCGCGTCGACTCGAGGGCGGTGATCTCCTCGGTGAAGAGCGGGGCCTGGGTGAATCTCTCGACGTACACGGCGTCGCCGGGGGCGTAGACGAGGCCCTCGGCGAGAGAGCGCAAGGGGGTGATGCCGACGCCGGCGCCGATGAAGGCGACGCGGTGACGGGTGCGGGCGCGCGAGGTCAGCCTCCCGTACGGGCCCTCGACGAGGACCCGTGTCCCCGGTTTCAGCCCGGCGACACGGCGGCTGCCGTCACCGGCGTCCGCGACGGTGATGCGCAGGCGGTCGCGGTCGGGTGCGGCCGAGAGCGAGTACGGGTTCGCACGGGTCCAGCCCGGTCCGTCGAGGAAGCGCCAGGTGAAGAACTGTCCGGACCCGACGGCCAGCCGGTGCAGGTTGCGCCCGGCCAGGGTCACCGACCAGATGCCCGGTGCCTCTCCTGTGACCTCCTCGACGCGGAGGCGGTGCCGCGCGTTGACCAGGACCGGTACGCCGACGCGCCAGACCAGCACGCAGGCTGAGGTCGCCCCCCACGCCCCCCACCAGAAGACGGCCTTGGCCGGCGAGCCGGTCAGCTCCTGGCCGGTCCACAGCTGGTGCGGGATCGCCAGCCCGACGCCGAGGTAGGCGTAGAGGTGCATCAGGTGCCAGGACTCGTAGCGGAGTCTGCGTCGGGCCGCCCGGAGGCTGGTGACCACGACCATCACGAGGCAGGCGGACCCGGCGACGGCGAGCAGCATGCCCGGGTAGTGCACGGTGAGGTCCCAGAACGTGCTGGGGGTGGCGCCCAGCCGTCCCGCCGCGTAGCCCAGCGTGATCGTGACGACGTGCAGCAGCATCAGGTTGAAGGAGGTGAACCCGAGCAGTCGGTGGGTGCGGGCGAGCGCGTCCTGACCGTAGGCGCGCTCGAGCAGCGGCACCCGCGCCATCAGGACGACCTGGGCGAGCAGGAGCACCGAGGCAACCAGGCCGGAGATGCGCCCCGCGGAGGTCAGCCCCGATTCCAGGTGCCTCAGGTCGGAGACCCCGCCGCCCTGGACCCACCAGACGGTGGTCAGCAGCAGCCCGAGCCCGAGGGCCACGTTCGCGGCTCGGCGTACGCCGGCATCGCGCTGGGCAGCGTTGCCGAGCGCGAGGACCTGAGCCCGCGGGCTTTCGGACAGAGCCGTCACCGTGCAGCTTCCTCCTGGTTGTCCGTTGCAAGATCGGCAGCTTCGCCCGGAACTTCAGGCTGAATCGGCACCGAGTTCGGGAAGGTGACGTCATGAAGCGGATCGGACTGCTGGGCGGGATGAGCTGGGAGAGCAGTGCCGAGTACTACCGATTGGCGAACGAGCTGGTCCGCGAGCGCCTCGGCGGGCTGCACTCGGCCGACTGCGTTCTGCGCTCGGTGGACTTCGCCGAGGTCGAGGAGCTCCAGGTCTCCGGCCGGTGGGACGAGGCCGGTGCGCTGCTCGCGGCCGAGGCGTGCGCCTTGGAGGCTGCCGGCGCCGAGGTGGTGGTGCTGTGCACCAACACGATGCACCGGGTCGCCGATGCCATCGAGGAGGCGATCGGTGTCCCGCTGCTGCACCTGGCCGACGCCACGGCGACGGCCGCGACCGCAGCCGGTCTCCGCCGGGTCG
>JBJMIP010000007.1:0-5107 GCA_045806825.1 Marmoricola sp. | reverse complement strand
CGGCGAGCGAGCCGGGGTCGGTGACGTCCCCGCGGACCGGCGTACCGGGGCCTCGGTGCTTCTCGGGCCGACGGGTCAGCACGCGGACCTCGCGCCCGGCCTCGTCGAGGGCGGCGACGAGCCGGCGGCCGACGAAGCCGGTTCCTCCGGCGACGACCACGCGTCCGGTGCTCATGAGGCCTCCTCGAGCGCGAGCCGCCGCGCCACCGCCCGGCCGACCCGACCGCCGGAGACCAGGGCTCCCTGGATCGAGCTGGTGTCACGGTGGTCGCCCGCCACCCAGACGCCGGTTCCGGGGAACCAGGTGGGCTTGCGCAGCTCGAGCGGTGCGGGCATCGACGGGAGGGCGTGCGGGACCGTGCGGGTGGCCACCAGCTCCCAGGCTGCGTCCGGAGCCTGGTGCAGCTCCCGGGCGACCGACTCGGTCTCCTCGGCAGTCAGGACCGGGGAGCCGCCGCGGTGGAACACCGAGGTGGCGACCAGCGCGCGGCCGTCGCGGCTGTACTCCGGCGCGGTAGCCGTCAGGACGACGCTGTTGGCGACCCCGGACCGGTCGGCGTCGACGGTGAGCGTGGCGCGCTGCCGGTCCCACGGCGTGGTCGCGAAGTAGTACGTCGTGACGCCCCGGCTCGGCGGCAGCTGGCCGAGGTCGGGGACCAGGAGCTGTGCGGTCCACGGATCGGTCGCGACCACGACGGCTGCGGCGCCGAGCTCGCGGCCGTCAACCGTCCGCACGGCACCCGGCCCCACCTCCAGCACCGGGGAGGAGATCCGGATGACTCCGGACGGCAGCCGGGCGGCGATCGCCTCGGGGAGTCGCTGCATGCCCGCGGCCGGGACGGCGCTGGTGCCGCGGGCGAAGAGTCGCATCATCAGGTCGGTGAAGATCCGGGAGGTCCGCACCTCGGGGTCCAGCACGACGCCGGACATGAAGGGGACGAGGAGGTCGCGGACCACCTGCTCGGGAAGCTGGCCGGACCAGGCGTCGTCCGCAGCGAGGTCGGCACGGCCCCTGATCGAGTCCGGGCTGCTGGCCAGCAAGCCGGTCGCGTAGCGGGCCAACGCGAGCTTGCCCCTCAGGCCGGCCGCTCCCGAGAGGGCCGCCCGCGCCGCGGCCGTGGGGGAGGAGAGCGGGTGCGGGACCTCGTGCACGACGCCGTCCCGCCGCACCCGGACGCCGCGCGGGAACGATCGCAGGTCGAGGTTGCCGAGGTCGACGAAGTCGCCGAGCGCGGGGTAGGCCGTGTTGAGCACCTGGAAACCGCGGTCGATGGTGAACCCGTCCACCACGTCGGTCCGCACCCGTCCGCCGATCCGGTCCTCGGACTCCAGCACGGTGACCGGCACGCCCGCCGCGGAGAGCTCCCGGGCGCAGGCGAGCCCGGCCAGGCCCGCGCCGACGACGATGACCCGTTGCTCACGCACAGGCGGCCTCATCGGTCAGAGCTGGCAGGGAGAGCAGCCAGGCCAGCGGGGAGAGGCCGGAGGTAGCGTGCTCGTGGCTGCGGGCCCACGCTCGCACGTACCAGACCTCCGACTCGACCATCGCCTCCCGTTCTGCCTGGCCGCCACGAAGCCCGCGTGCCCGGGCCTTGGCCAGCGCGAGGCCGAACGCACAGCGGCTGGTGGCGTCGTAGAACCGCATGAAGGCCCCGGTGTCACCGCGCGCGGCGCGGGCGAGCAGGCGACCGAGGTCGGCGTCGTCGATGGTCGTCACGGGGTGGTCTCCGGGGCGGTCTCCTGGGACGTCGAGGAGCGGTGCCGCGGTCGGGGGTCGGACTGGGTGCGTTGGTGGCCGATCTCGCCACCGGCACGGCCACCGAAGGGCCGACCGTGGTCGGCGTACTCGGCCCGGCGGAAGCCGAGGATCCATCCGCCGACCGTGACCCGGGAACCGGTGCGCAACACCCGTCCTTCGGCGCCGATCGCGGCACCGTTGACCAGCGTCGTGCGGTCGGGGGAGCGATCGTGCAGCACCAGCTCGTCGTCGGCGTCGTGCAGGACCACCGCCTGGACGGGCGCGAGGCCGTCCAGCCGGATGTCGCAGCCGGCGTCGCTGCCGATCGTGGTCGCGTCCCCGCGCAGCGGGAAGACCACGCGGCGGTCGGCGGGCATCCGCGCGTTGCCGGTGGTGAGCACCAGTCGCGGGTTGCCACCCCGGCGCGGGTCGTGGGTCGTTGTCACCGCGCGCTCCGAGCGACCGAACGTGGGAGCCAACGGGAACAGGGTCGTCGGCGGCAGCAGCTCGGCTCCCGGCAGCACGGCCTCGGTCGCCGACCCCCGGATTCGCCCGATTGCTCCGGTCAGCGCACCGTGGACGCTCACCACCCGGAGGTGACGCGAACGGGTGATCGCACGTTGCCACCACGCCACCCGGGTGGCCCCCACCTCCAGCAGCACGACGTCGCCGGCGATGACGACCACGGTGATCCCGCGTGCTGCGAGACCGGCCGCGAACTGACGAAGGTGACCGGCATCGCGCCCACCGGCGAAGTAGGCGGGATCGCTCAGCCGGACCTCCAAGCGGTTCCCGGAACCGGTCACGGTGCCGGACACCGGAGCGTGGTCGCCGAGGGCGACGCTGAAGGAGAGGTCCGCCGAGATCGAGACCGGGCGGGCTGCGGCGGGCACGGTGGTCAGCTCCCGGAAGCGTTGTCGCTGGTGGTGACCCGGATGGTGCCGTCGACCTTCCACACGGCCCGCGGGGCGTCCGGTCCGGTGTCGCGGGGGATCTCGACGGTCAGGTCCTCGAACCGGTAGTTGATCTCGGCCTGGCGACCGGTCAGGAAGGACCACATCTCGCGGCCGAGGTCCGACCAGTCGATGACGCCGTCGTCGATCTTGCTCATGTTGCTCATCGCGACCTCCAAAACCTCAACACAAGACCTAAACAACTTGTTTAGGTTATGGTGTGATCATGGACCAGGACGAGCAGCTCGCGCAAGTCCCCGCGGAGCTCACCATCGGCGACCTCGCCGAGCGCACCGGGCTCAGCCCGTCCGTGCTGCGGATGTGGGAGACCCGGCACGGCTTCCCCGAACCGCGCAGGATGCCCTCGGGCCACCGCCGGTACGCCGAGGCCGATGTCGAGCTCGTCCGGCAGGTGCTGCGGCGCAAGGACGCGGGGATCCGGCTCGAGGTCGCGATCGCCGAGGCCGCGGCCACCCAGGCGCCGGCGGCACCCTCGATCTTCGCCGAGCTCCGGCGCAAGCACCCGACGTTGGCCGCCCACCGGTTGCGCAAGTCGACGCTGATCGCACTGTCCTGGGCTATCGAGGACGAGTGCTGCGCAGTGGCCGAGAGCCCGGTGCTCTTCGGGGCCTTCCAGCGCGGAGACTTCTACGAGCCCTCCGCTGCGCGGTGGGGCGAGCTCTCCCGGGTGGCCCGCTCCGCGATCGTCTTCGCCGACCACTGGGGCGGCAGCGCTGACGACGCGGACGGCCCGATCCGGGCGAGCCTCGCCGAGGACGCGCCGATGCGACGCGAGTGGGCCGTGGTCTGCGACGCCTTCGACGCCACCGCCTGCCTCTCGGCCTGGGAGCTGCCCGGCCAGGCCGGGGTCGCCGACCGGGAGCGGCTCTTCGAGGCCATCTGGACCGTGGACCCGGTCGCGGTCCGCGACGCCGCCCGGGTCGCGGCGAACGTCGCCGCGTCGGCCGGGGTGCTGGTCGCGCAGCCGCTGCTCTACGAGCTCGCCGCCGCCCCGACGCCGCGGGCGACCACGCCGACCGGGGTGACCGCCTTGTTCAACCGCGTCGTCGCGTACGTCGACAGGCTGGGCTGAGCGTCCTCAGCCCTCGACGTGCACCGGCAGGGTGTCGTCCCACGGCTGGCGGCTGACCATGTCGGAGACGTTGACGTAGCCGCGCTCGAACTCGCCGGTGGCCGCGTCGACCAAGCGGTACTGCTGGGTCTGGCGGTGGATCGGCTGGGCGTCGATCAGCACGATGCGGACCTCGCCCGGCTCGAAGTTGCAGCGCTTCTGCAGGGCCGCGATCAGCTGCTCGTTGTGCATGTGACCGTCGCCGAAGTTCCAGCCGATCGCCGTGCTGCAGATCCGCTCGCCGTCGAGCAGGAGGTACTCCGCCTCGTCGGTGCCGGCCATCGCCCGGTGGGCCAGCGTGAACATCGCGCGGCCGTGGGTGTTGAAGCAGCGGAACGCGTAGCCCATGTAGAGCATCATCATCGCGTTCTCGGGGCTGCCGTAGTACCGCTCCATCTGGGCCTGGGGCATGCTCGCGATCGAGACCACGTTCGCCTCGATCTTCGCCGAGGCGGACGGCTTCACGCACCAGAGCCCGGTGTCCCAGTTGCCGGCGTAGTACCGCATCCCGGGCAGGAACGAGATCTTGCGCGGGAACAGGTTGCCGAGCACCACGGTGCCGGCGACCACGGCCCAGAGCAGGACCGGCAGCGGGCTGGTCATGTCGCCCAGTCCGACCTCGGAGTGCCCGACGAACAGCGCCAGCACGCTGAACATCATGAAGACGTTCCACTCCAGCGGCACCCCCATCGGGATCGCGGAGAGGATGCCGAAGTGGAAGGCCAGCATCACGATCGCGGCGACGGTGGTCGCGGTGCCGCCGTGGCTGAAGAACAGCACGATCGGCACCAGGCCCTCGATGGCCGTCGAGGTGTGCGCGAGCAGCTTCGACGGGGTCCCCGGGCGCAGGTCGTCGGGGAACGCGCGGAAGAACTTGCGCTTGATCGAGCGCGGACGCAGTACCGGGTTGTTGCTCATCATCGTGGAGATGACGAACGGGAAGTGCCGGGTGAGCTTGGAGGTCGCCGCCCCCATCCAGATGGTCAGGCAGACCAGCTTGAGGCCGAGGATCGTGTCGACCGGCGACTGGCTGACAAACAGGAAGGCGACCGTCAGCGAGGCGTAGACCTCGCCGCGCGCGGCCAGGAAGATCACCTTGTCGCGCAGGCTGACGACGGCCAGGATCCCGAGGATCGTCCAGACCTCCCAGGACGGCAGCACGCCGAGGTGGGTGGGGTCGCTGAGCAGTGCGACGACGAGGGCCACCAGCAGGGCGCCGTACAGGGCGCAGTCGAACGGGGTGCGGGTGTCGCCCCGGGTCCCGGGGATCCGGCTCGGCCACGG
>JBJMIP010000006.1:0-3577 GCA_045806825.1 Marmoricola sp. | reverse complement strand
TGCGCTGGTGCTGCACCCGAGACCGACCGCGGTGGCCACTCTGGTCAAGGCCGTGGGGTCCCGGCTGGCGTCGGCGGCCGAGGCGAAGTCGGTGACGCTCGAGCTCGACTACGGCAACCAGGACGGCGTCATCGTCGCCGACCCGGTGCAGCTCGACCGAGCCCTCCAGAACCTGCTGAACAACGCCGTGAAGTTCACCCCGGCCGGAGGCAGGGCGGCCCTCAAGGTGAGCCGCGTCGGAGCCGACGTCGAGTTCCGGGTCACGGACACCGGGGTCGGGATCCCCGAGGAGGAGCAGGTCCGGTTGTTCACCCGGTTCTTCCGGTCCTCGGTGGCTACCAGGCTCGCGATCCAGGGAACCGGACTGGGGCTGGTGATCGTCAAGCGGATCGTCGAGGCGCACGGTGGCAGCGTCTCGATCGTCTCCAAGCCCGATGTCGGTACCACGGTCACGGTCCGGCTGCCCGCCGACGGTGCCAGCGAGCTCGAGGTCGGCGCCGCATAGGATCCGCTCGTGCGTGAACAGCCCCAGCAGCAAGCCCCGCCGGTCCAGCGGCTCCGGATCCGGTACGCCAAGCGCGGGCGGTTGCGGTTCACGAGCCACCGCGACTTCAGCCGCGCGTTCGAGCGTGCGATCGCGCGCGCCCGGGTGCCGATGGCGTACTCCTCGGGCTTCAACCCGCACCCGCGGATCTCGTACGCCGGCGCCAGCCCGACGGGCGCTGCCAGCGAGGCCGAGTACGTGGAGATCGGCCTCGCGCAGGTCCTCGACCCGGCCGCGGTGGCCCGGGACCTGGACGCATCCCTGCCCGAGGGCCTGGACATCCTCGACATCGTCGTCTCCAGCGGCGGATCCCTCTCCGACCGGCTCGAGGGCTCGCACTGGGAGATCACCCTCGCCGGCACCGATGCCGAGACCCTGCGCCCCGCCGTGGAGCAGCTCCTTGCGACCCCTGAGGTGCTCGTCGAGCGGATGACCAAGAAGGGCCTGCGGACCTTCGACGCACGAGCGGCGATCGTGTCGCTGGAGGTGCGCGCGAGCGGCGAGTCGGCCTCCGATCCCGAATCGTGTGCGATACTGCAAGTGGTCCTACGGCACGGAACCCCGTCCGTGAGACCCGACGACGTTCTCGCCGCGCTCCGTGAGATCTCGGGATCAGGTGATCAGCCCGCTGCCCTTTCACAGCGACTGGCACAGGGTCCGCTAGATCCGCAGACCGGCACGGTGGGGGACCCGTTGGCACCGGACCGCGACGCGGCCGGCTGAGAAGGGTGACAGCTTTCTCGGCCAATCAGCCTCGCGACCGCGGTCGGTGATGACGAGTCCTTGATCTGACGCTTGCGGAGGATGTCGTCGCCGACCGAAGGCTTTTGCCCCGGGGCGCGTGGCGCCGTGGGGCGTGACCCGCACGATCGCACCGGCTGCACCGGGCGCGTGCTAAGGAGAGCAATCCATGCTCGACGCAGACAACCCCACCTCGGACAACACCGACACCACCAGCAACACCGCCGCTGAGAGCGCCGGTTCCGGCCTCGAGGCCGGCGTTGCCCCCGCCGCGAAGAAGACCGCGCGCAAGTCGGCCAAGAAGGCCCCGGCGAAGAAGGCGGCCGCTGCGGCCGACGGCGACGCACCGGGCGCGGACGCGGATGCCACCGTTGGCGCGGGCGCGGCCCCGAGGAAGAAGGCCGCCAAGAAGACCGCGGCCAAGAAGTCCACGAAGTCTGCCGAGGCGGCCCCGGCTGCTGCCGAAGGCGAGCAGTCCGACGCGCAGGGTCCCGGTGCTCCGATGGTGCTGTTCCAGGCTCCGGAGAAGAAGGCAGCCCCTGCTCGCAAGCGGGCCGCGAAGAAGACCGCCGCCGCGGACGCGGGCGCCGAGGGCGCTGGCGCTCCGGCCGCACCCGCCGGGGACGGCGACGCCGAGGGCGACGCGAAGCCGGTGAAGAAGACCGCGGCCAAGAAGACTGCTGCCAAGAAGGGTCCGGCGAAGAAGACGGCCAAGAAGACCGCCGACGCCGAGCCCGAGGACGCGGAGTCCGAGGACGCTGACGGTGCCGAGGACGACTCCGAGGGTGGCGAGGGCAACGCCCGTCGCCGTCGTCGCCGTGGTGGTCGCCGCCGTCGTCGTCCCGGTGGTGGCGAGGACGGCGCAGAGAACGCCGAGGCCGAGGACGACGGCTCCGAGGGTGACGGCGAGGACGGCGACGCCGGTTCGCGCCGCCGCCGTACCCGGGTCCGCCAGCCGCGCAACCCCGAGGACGAGATCACCAGCATCGGTGGCTCGACCCGCCTGGAGGCCAAGAAGCAGCGCCGGCGCGAGGGCCGCGAGGCCGGCCGCCGACGCGCCCCGATAGTCAGCGAGGCCGAGTTCCTGGCCCGCCGCGAGGCCGTCGACCGGGTGATGGTGATCCGGCAGAAGGAAGACCTCACCCAGATCGCCGTGCTCGAGGACAAGGTCCTGGTCGAGCACTACGTCGCGCGGGAGTCGCAGACCTCGCTCATCGGCAACATCTACCTCGGCCGGGTGCAGAACGTGCTCCCGTCGATGGAGGCCGCGTTCATCGACATCGGCAAGGGCCGCAACGCGGTCCTGTACGCCGGTGAGGTGAACTGGTCCGCGCTGGGCCACGTCGACGGCCAGCCCCGCAAGGTCGAGTCGGTGCTCAAGTCCGGCCAGACCATCCTGGTGCAGGTCACCAAGGACCCGGTTGGCCACAAGGGCGCCCGCCTGACCGGCCAGATCAGCCTGCCGGGCCGCTTCCTGGTCTACGTGCCGGACGGCAACACCAGCGGCATCTCGCGCAAGCTTCCCGACACCGAGCGCAACCGCCTCAAGAACCTCCTCAAGGAGATCGTCCCCGACACCGCCGGCGTGATCGTGCGCACCGCGGCCGAGGGCGCCAGCGAGGAAGAGCTGACCCAGGACGTCGAGCGCCTGACGACCCGCTGGGCCGAGATCGAGAAGAAGGTCAAGGCCGGCAAGTCGCCCGAGCTGCTCTACGGCGAGCCCGACCTGACCCTGAAGGTCGTCCGCGACCTGTTCACCGAGGACTTCGGCAAGCTCGTGGTCCAGGGTGACGAGGCCTGGAAGCTCGTTGACGGCTACGTCAAGGACGTCGCCCCCGACCTGGCCGACCGGCTGGAGCAGTACCAGTCCGCCGACGGGCGCGACGTGTTCGCGTCGTACCGGATCGACGAGCAGATCTCCAAGGGCCTGGACCGCAAGGTCTGGCTGCCCTCCGGTGGCTCGCTCGTCATCGACCGCACCGAGGCCATGACGGTCGTCGACGTCAACACGGGCAAGTTCACCGGCTCCGGCGGCAACCTCGAGGAGACGGTCACCAAGAACAACCTCGAGTCCGCCGAGGAAGTCGTCCGCCAGCTCCGGCTGCGCGACATCGGCGGCATCATCGTCATCGACTTCATCGACATGGTTCTCGAGTCGAACCGCGACCTCGTGCTGCGGCGCCTCGTCGAGTGCCTGGGCCGCGACCGCACCCGCCACCAGGTCGCCGAGGTCACCTCGCTCGGCCTGGTGCAGATGACCCGCAAGCGGATCGGCTCCGGTCTGCTGGAGGC
>JBJMIP010000005.1:0-4231 GCA_045806825.1 Marmoricola sp. | reverse complement strand
GGGGGTGATCGGTGCCCCGCCGTTGTTGATGGCGGCGAGTCCGGACAGGTCGTAGTCGCCGCGCTCGATCTCGTCGATCAGCGGCCGCGCCATCGCGTCACCCACGACCGGGATGCTCATCACCCCCTCGCGCTCGGTGGTGCGCAGCCAGTCGGCGGCGTCCATGCTCCGCACGTTCTCGGGCAGCACGACCCGCCCACCGCCGGTGAACATGTGGAACGTCGACCACTGCGCGGCGCCGTGCATGAAGGGCGCGGTCATCAGCAGGCAGATGCCGCCGTTGCCGTTTCGGGCCGCCTCGGCGATCTGCTCGTAGGAGGTGAACGGGTCGGCCGACCCGAACGGCCGACCGCCCATCGCGGCGACGTACACGTCGTGCTGGCGCCAGATGACGCCCTTCGGCATCCCCGTGGTGCCGCCCGTGTAGAGCAGGAAGGCGTCCTCGCCGAGTGCCTCGGGCAGCGGGTGCGGGGGAGTCTCCACCACGACCTCGTAGTCGACCGCGCCCGGCAGCAGGTCGTTCCCGGTCTCGTCGGCCACCTGGATCAGGTGGGTCAGGGTCGGTACCTGGTCCAGGACCGCGGCCAGCCGCGGAGCGAACTCGGCGTGGTAGACGACTGCCTTCGCGCCGGCGTCGTTGAGGAGGTAGACGAGCTCCTCCTCGACGTACATGTAATTGATGTTGAACGACGCCGCGCCGGCCCGGTATGCGCTGATCATCGCCTCGGGGTACTCGTTGCCGTTGCGCAGGTAGAGGCCGACGGTGTCCTGGCCGATCTCGTGGCCGGCGAGCTCTCCGCGCTCGGTGGTACGCCCGAGACCGAGGCCGGCCAGGTAGTGGGCCACGCCGTCGATCCGGGCGTCCATCTGGGCGTAGGTCAGCCGCCGGTCGCGCCAGATCAGCGCCTCCTGGTCGGGGACCGCCGCGGCGACGGTGGCGAAGACGCGCGACAGGTTGAACTCGGTCATGCCGTTCACCAGCCTTCGGGGAGGTGGGTGAAGTCCGGCTGGCGGCCTTCGGCGAACGCGGTCAGCGCCTCGAGGTTGGCCGGTCCACCCATCAGCTCGGCGAAGGCGGCGTTCTCGCGCTCGCGGGCGGCGGCGATCTCGGCGCGCACCGGCTCGACCATCGTCCGCTTGACCGCGACCAGGCTGGAGATCGGCCGGGCGGCCAGCAGCTCGGCGTGCTTGCGGGCCTCGGGGAGCAGGTCGTCGGGTTCGCAGACTTTCCAGACCAGGCCCATCTCGAGCGCCTCGGCCGCGCTGACCCACTCGGCGGAGAGCAGCATCCAGGCAGCGTTCTGGCGACCGAGCAGCTGCGGGAACAGGTAGCTCGAGGCGGCCTCGGGCGCCACGCCCAGGCTCGTGAACGGGCACTTCAGCTTGGCGGTGGTCGACATGAACGCGAGGTCCGCAAAACCGAGGATCGTCGCGCCGATCCCGAGGCCGAGTCCGTTGACCGCGCAGATGAGCGGCTTCGGGAACGCGACCAGGGCATCGAGCAGTCCCAGGAAGCCGTGCTTGCCGCGCTCGAAGTCGGGGTTGGTCGCCAGCTGGTGCATCTCCAGCAGATCGGTGCCGGCGCTGAACGCCCGGCCGTTGCCGGTGAGCAGCACGACGGCGACGCTCGGGTCGGCTGCGGCGTCGAGCAGGGCCTCCGCGGTCGCGTCGTACAGGGCCTCGTTGAAGGCGTTCAGCGCGTCCGGTCGGTCCAGCGTGAGGGTGCGGACCCGGTTCTCGTCGTGGATGAGGAGGCTCATGGAGTGAGGGTAGAACACGTTTCAGTTGTTGGGCAGGAGGCCGGTCCGCGAACTGGACACCTGTCCAACTACGTCTGCTTGATCCCGGAACCGGATGGCTTCGCCCGTTTCGCCATGGACCGTTCGGGGCAGCCCGAACAGGCCACGGCGATGGCCATTCGGGGCAGGCCCGATAGTGCCATTGCCCGCTCGGGTAGGCGTGCCGTGTCCTGACCTCGGTAGTAGGAGCGGCCGAACGGTCGTGGGGAAGCCTGCCTACCGCTCTTTCGGGGTGATCGTCTCGGGGTGTCGCGCGGTGTTCGAACCCGGACGCGCCCGCGCCCGGCGGACGAAGGGGAACGACCGCCATGAACGCAACCACTCGACCCAGTCGGAGCGCGCGCACCTCGCGCCGGCGCCGGTACGCCGGCATCCTCACCGCCGCTCTCCTCGGCGTCTCCGGTGCCCTGATCCCGGTGTTCTCCGCCCACGCCGCGGACGGTCCGTTCGACATCAACGGCACGGTCCCCGACGCCGGGGCCACCGAGCTCGCCGATGCTTTCGGCAGCACGAAGGAGCTTGGCCCGAAGAATGCGAGCACGACCAAGATCGGCGTCATCCACAATGCCGCGACGCCGATGCTGGACGTGACCAACCCGAACGCCCAGGTCGATCTCCGACGTGCCTGGTTGACGACCGCGCGCGACTCCGGCACCCACCACGACTGGCTGTACTTCGCCTGGGAACGCGACTCCAACAGCGGCAGCGGGTTCATCGCCTACGAGTTCATGCAGAACCCGGCTCCGGCGGCCTGCAGCTATGCGAGCTCCACCGACGCCCAGCTCACCGCGAGCTGCAATCCGTGGAAGAACCGCAAGGCCGGCGACTTCATGATCCTGTGGGACCAGAGCGGTAGCAGCACCACGCTGATCAAACGCACCTGGAGCGGCGTGGCGCCGAACCTGACGCTGAGCGCCGGGGTGCCACTGGATGCCACGGTGTCGCAGGCCGCGTACAGCTCCGACGGCTTCCGTGGTGAGGCTGCGGTCGACCTGACGGCGACCGTCTTCAACGGCAGCACCGCGTGCCGGACGTTCGCGAACACGGTCCCGAGCACGGTGACCGGAAACTCCGACTCGGCCGACTACAAGGACACGATCCTTCGGCAAGCGCCGCCGATCACCAACTGCACGTCCACGACGTCCACCACGCCCAAGCAGGCGGACGGTTCCGCGATCCCGCAGGGCGGACTCTCGATCGGCACCGGGGTGGTCGGGGTGAAGGACGAAGCTGTCGTGGGTCTGAACGGCGGTACCGGCACGCCGACCGGGTCCGTCCACTTCTACCTGTGCAAGGTGGACCTTCCGGACACGTGCACCGGCGGCACCGACGTCGGTTCGACGGACCTCGGGGGAACCACCTACCCCTCGACGCTGCTCTCGCCCACGGCGTACGTCACCTCAGCCGGGCGCTACTGCTGGCGCAGCGCATTCTCCGGGGACAGTGCCAGTGGCATCCCGGGGTCGAGCGAGAACAGTGTCGGGGAGTGCTTCACCGTCAATCCTGTGACCGCCACGCTCTCGACCACAGCGGGTGCAGGCGGACTCATCGGCAGCTCGGTGACGGACAGCGCCACCCTCGGCGGTACGGCGACCCAGCCGGCAGATCCGGTGATCAACCTGACCGGGACAGCAGGTCCGGCCGCCGGTGGGACGATCACGTTCACGCTCTACGGTCCGAGCAGCTCGGCCTGCGGTGCCCTCGTCTACACCTCCGCTGGCGTGACGGTGTCTGGTGACGGGCCGTACGGCACCCCGAGTCCGCAGTTCGTGCCGGCGGCACCCGGGGCGTACCACTGGAAGGCCAGCTACAGCGGTTCCTCGCCGAACACCACCGGGACGAGCCACAACTCCGGCTGCGACCAGACGGCGGAGGACGTCACCATCACGACCGTTGCGTCGTCGCTCTCCAGTGCTCAGCGCTGGGTGCCCAACGACTCGGTCACCGTGACCGCTCCGGCGGGCGGCACCATGGTCGGCACCGTTTACTTCGACCTCTACGCCAACGGCACCTGCAACGGGTCGACCACCGTGTACTCGACCTCGCAGTCGGTCTCCGGGGCATCGCCGCAGACCGTGGGCACGGCGAACACGACCGCGGTCAGCGCAACCGGGACCTACTCGTGGAAGGTCTCATTCGACAGCACGAATCCGGCCCAGCGTGACATCGGTTCGAGCTGCCAGGAAGTGTCGGCCCTGACCATCACGAACGGGACGACCGTCTCGAGCCCCTGACGGTTCGGGCCGCAACCCTCAGGCCAGCGAGACCAGCACGACCGCCGCGGCGCAGAAGGCCAATCCGACCGACTGCGCCCGGTGGACGTGCTCGCGCAGCAAGGTGATCGCGAACAGCACGGTAAACGCCGGGTAGAGAGAGGTGATCACGGCAGCGATGCTCAGCAGGCCGTGACTGGTGGCGAGCAGGAAGAACAG
>JBJMIP010000004.1:0-5567 GCA_045806825.1 Marmoricola sp. | reverse complement strand
CTCGGCGCCGGACCGCGCCCTGGGCGCCGGATTTCGGGTTGTCCCGGCGTGAGAACCTGTTTCTGGCAACGGCGCCGCTACCCCCACTCGCGGAATCACTGAGGACGTCCATGTCTGTGCTCGACGAGATCGTGGCCGGCGTGCGCGCCGACCTGGCGGTGCGTCAGGCCGACGTCTCCGCGGGCGAGCTGCACGACCTGATCAACCAGGTGCCGTCGGCCCTGGACCCGATGCCGGCCTTGCGCCAGCCGGGTCTGTCGGTCATCGCCGAGGTGAAGCGCCGCTCGCCGAGCAAGGGCCACCTCGCCGAGATCGCCGATCCGGCCGCGCTGGCGGCGGCGTACACCGCCGGTGGCGCCGACGCGATCAGCGTGCTCACCGAGGAGCGTCGCTTCGACGGCAGCCTGGCGGACCTGCGCGCCGTCCGGGCCGCGGTGGCGACGCCGCTGCTGCGCAAGGACTTCATCGTCACCGAGTACCAGCTGCTCGAGGCGCGTGCCGCCGGGGCCGACCTGGTCCTGCTGATCGTGGCCGCGCTCGAGGACGCCCTCCTGCGCGACCTGCACACGACGGCGCGCGGGCTCGGCCTCACCGTCCTGGTCGAGGTGCACGACGAGGCCGAGGCGGAACGCGCGGTCGCGATCGGTGCCGACCTGATCGGGGTCAACGCCCGCAACCTCAAGACCCTCGAGGTGCACCCCGACGTCTTCGGTCCCATCGCTGCTGGCCTGCCCGCTGACGTCGTCAAGGTCGCCGAGTCCGGCATCGGCGGACCGGCGGATGCGAGCCGTTACGCGGCCGAGGGTGCCGACGTGGTGCTCGTCGGCGAGGCACTGGTCAAGGACGGTGACCCGAGTGCAGCCGTCGCGGCGCTGCGCTCGATCGGACGCGAAGGAGTCGTGCGATGAGCCACGGACCCGACGAGCGGGGGCTGTTCGTCAGCGGCGACATCGGCTGGGGCGGTCGCTACATGCCCGAAGCGCTGATCGCCGAGCTCGACGAGCTCACCCGGGTGTGGACCGCGGCCATGGTCGACCCGGCGTTCACCGCCGAGTTCCAGCGGATGCTGGTCGAGTACGCGAACGTCCCGAGCCCCCTGTACGACGCCACCCGGCTCTCGGCCCAGGCAGGTGCGCGCATCCTGCTGAAGCGCGAGGACCTCAACCACACCGGTGCGCACAAGATCCGCAACGTGCTCGGGCAGGCGCTGCTCGCCAAGCGGATGGGCAAGACCCGGATGATCGCCGAGACCGGCGCCGGGCAGCACGGGGTCGCGACAGCCACCGCGGCGGCCTACCTCGGGCTCGAGTGCGTCGTCTACATGGGCAAGGTCGACACCGAGCGCCAGGCGCTCAACGTCGCGCGGATGAACCTGCTCGGCGCCGAGGTCGTGGCCGTCGACTCCGGCAGCCAGACCCTCAAGGACGCGATCAACGAGGCGATCCGCGACTGGGTCGCCACCGTCGAGCACACGGCGTACTGCTTCGGCACCGCGGCCGGCCCGCACCCGTTCCCGGCGATGGTGCGCGACTTCTGCCGCGGCATCGGCGACGAGGCCCGCGCCCAGGTGCTCGAGCTGGACGGTCGCCTGCCCGACATCATCACCGCGTGCGTCGGCGGCGGGTCGAACGCCATCGGCCTGTTCACCGCGTTCCTCGACGACGACGTCCGCATCGTCGGCTTCGAGGCCGGCGGCGACGGCGTCGAGACCGATCGGCACGCGGCCACCATCCACGCCGGCGAGGTCGGCGTGCTGCACGGCGCCCGCACCTACGTCCTCCAGGACGAGGACGGGCAGACCACCGAGTCGCACTCGATCTCGGCGGGCCTGGACTACCCGGGCGTCGGTCCGCAGCACGCCTTCCTGGCGCACTCCGGTCGCGCCGAGTACCAGCCGGTGACCGACGCCGAGGCGATGGACGCGCTCGCCCTGCTGGCGCGCACCGAGGGCATCATCTGCGCGATCGAGTCCGCGCACGCGCTGGCGGGCTCGCTGCGCTTGGCCGCGGAGAACCCCGGGGCGGCGATCCTGGTGAACCTGTCGGGACGCGGCGACAAGGACATGGGCACCGCCATCGAGTGGTTCGGTCTGGGGCGCACCGAATGAGTGTGAACAGCACCGCCACCGCGTTCGCGCGGACCCGTGCAGAAGGCCGGGCCGCCCTGGTCGGTTACCTGCCGGCCGGCTACCCCGACGTACCCGGTGCGATCGACGCCTTGAAGGTGATGGTCGACGCGGGCTGCGACATCATCGAGATCGGTCTGCCCTACAGCGACCCGGTGATGGACGGCCCGACCATCCAGGCCGCCGCCCAGCAGGCGCTCGAGGGCGGCATCCGGACCTCCGACGTGCTCCGCACCGTCGAGGCGGTGGCGGCGACCGGTACCCCGACGCTGGTCATGACCTACTGGAACCCGGTCGAGAGGTTCGGGACCGAGCGGTTCGCCCAGGGCCTCCTCGACGCCGGGGGAGCCGGGCTGATCACGCCCGACCTGACGCCCGATTCCGCCGCCGAGTGGATCGCCGCTGCCGATGCGCGCGACCTGGACAAGGTCTTCCTGGTCGCGCCGTCCTCGACGGACGAGCGGATCGCGATGACCACGGCCGCCTCGCGCGGCTTCGTCTACGCCACCGCGGTGATGGGGGTGACCGGCGCCAGGACGAGCACCTCCGACCTGGCCGGCCCACTGGTCGCGCGCGCCAAGGCGACCACCGACCTGCCCATCGGCGTCGGGCTGGGTGTCTCCAACGGGGACCAGGCGGCCGAGCTCGCCGGGTACGCCGACGCCGTGATCGTCGGGTCGGCGTTCGTCCGCACGCTGCTCGACGCGGGCACGGACCGTGCCGCCGGGCTGGCGGCCCTGCGCGCCCTCACCGAGGACCTGGCCGGCGGTGTCCGCCGTGGTTGATCGCCGGCTACGTCCCGGGCTGATCGGCGCGATCGCTGCCGCAGTGCTGCTGACCGGCTGCGGAGGATCCGGCGGTGGTGGACCGGTCTCCGGCATCAGCACGCCCGACAACCACGGCTTCCACGGCACCTACCTCGGTAGCGCGGCGTACCCGATGTCGACGACCGAGCTGACCGACACCGCGGGCAGGTCCGTCTCGCTGGCGTCCTCGTCGGCCCCGGTCAAGCTGGTGTTCTTCGGGTACTCGCACTGCCCGGACATCTGCCAGGTGGTGATGAGCACCATCGCCAGCGCGCTGATCCGGCTGGACGCCGCCCAGCGCGCCGCCGTCCAGGTGACCTTCGTGACCACCGATCCCGCGCGCGACACCAGGTCGGTCCTGCGGGCCTACCTGGACCGTTTCAACTCGACCTTCGTCGGACTGACCGGACCGTTGGCCCGGATCAGCGAGGCCGGGAAGCCGCTGCACGTCTTCGTGGAGAAGGGCCAGAAGCTGGCCAGCGGCGGGTACGAGGTCGACCACTCGACGTACGTGTACGGCGCGGTGGGCAACCGCACCCAGGTGATCTGGAACCAGGCCACCTCGCCGGCCGAGATGCGCGCTGACATCATCAAGCTGCTGAAGCAGAAGGAGACCGCGTGACCCCCGAGCTCGTCGCCCAGGTGGTGGCCCAGTACCTGCCGAGTCCGTCCCAGGGTGTCTGGCACCTCGGGCCGGTCCCGGTCCGGGCCTACGCGCTGTGCATCATCCTCGGCGTCGTCGCCGCGGTGTGGCTGGGGGAGAAGCGCTGGGTCGCGCGCGGCGGGGTCGAGGGCCAGGTCGGTGACGTCGCGCTGTGGGGCGTCCCGTTCGGACTCGTCGGTGCCCGGCTCTACCACGTGATCACCGACCACGACCTCTACTTCGGGGCCGGTAAGGACGCGATCGGAGCGCTCGAGGTCTGGCACGGCGGGCTCGGCATCTGGGGCGCGATCGCCGGTGGTGTGCTCGGTGGCTGGATCGGCGCCCGGCGCGCGGGCATCAAGCTGCGCCCGATGCTGGACGCGCTCGCGCCGGCGCTGCTGCTCGCGCAGGCCATCGGCCGCTGGGGCAACTACTTCAACTCCGAGCTCTTCGGCAAGAAGACGACCCTGCCCTGGGGGCTGAAGATCGCCGAGGACAAGGTCCCCTCGAACTACGACCTGACCAAGCACTTCCCGGACGGTCCGCCGTACACGTTCCACCCGACGTTCCTCTACGAGTGCATCTGGAACCTGGGCGCGATGGGCGTGGTGATCTACCTCGACCGCAAGCTCCGGCTCGGGTTCGGACGGTGCTTCGCGCTGTACGTGATGGCGTACTGCCTCGGTCGTGGCTGGATCGAGTACCTGCGCATCGACGACGTCGAGTACAACGACGTCCTCGGCCTGCGGCTGAACGTCTGGACCTCGATCGTGCTGTTCACCGGCGCGCTGATCTACTTCGTCCTCGCCGGACGCCGGCACCCGGCTCCGGACACCCGCGAGACGTCGGTGTTCCTGCCCGGGTTCGGGCCGGCCCCAGAGGCTGGCGCAGAGGCTGGTACGAGCGAGGCTGGAGTGACCGCTGAGGCGCCGGCCCCCGCTGCGGACGAGGCCTCCGTCACCCTTCCAGCACCCGAAACCGAGTAAGCGTTCCCCGCTTGGCTCCTGTAGGCTGATTCCTCCGCATGGGCCAGCGAAGTCCTGTGTTGGCATGCTTCCACCGCCGCACCGAGTCGGGCCCTGAACCAGGGATCGTCCCGCGTGCGCACGACGACGACGGGAGAATGCAGATGCACGCATTCCCGCCGCCGCACCCCCGGCACAGCCCGGAGGGTTCACGGCAGACCGAACGGTTGGTCCACCAGCCGCGCACAGGCCTGTACAACCGCCCGCTCCCACAAGGGCTCTACACCGGCGAGCACGAGCACGACGCCTGCGGCGTCGCCTTCGTCGCGACGCTCACCGGCGTCCCCAGCCACGACATCGTGAGCAAGGCGCTGACCGCGCTGCGCAACCTCGAGCACCGCGGTGCCGCGGGTGCCGAGCCCAACTCGGGCGACGGCGCCGGCATCCTGCTCCAGGTCCCGGACACGTTCTTCCGCGAGGTCACCGCCGAGCTCGGCATCGACCTGCCGGCCGCCCACTCGTACGCCGTCGGCACGGCGTTCCTGCCCGGCGACGACGAGCAGAACACCAAGACCCGCCAGCGCATCGAGGAGATCGCCGCCGAGGAGGGCCTGACCGTCCTCGGTTGGCGCGACGTGCCCACCGACCCGTCGTCGCTGGGCGCCACCGCCCTGTCCACGATGCCGTCGTTCGCGCAGATCTTCGTCTCCGCCACCGGCAGCCGGATCCTCGGCATGGGCCTGGAGCGGCTGGCGTTCTGCCTGCGCAAGCGGGCCGAGCACGAGACCGACGCGTACTTCCCGTCGCTGTCCAGCCGGACCATCGCCTACAAGGGCATGCTCACCACCGACCAGCTCGACCACGTCTTCCCGGACCTGGTCGACGAGCGGGTCGCGTCCGCGGTCGCCGTGGTGCACTCGCGGTTCTCCACGAACACCTTCCCGAGCTGGCCGCTGAGCCACCCGTACCGGTTCATCGCCCACAACGGTGAGATCAACACCGTGATGGGCAACCGCAACTGGATGCGT
>JBJMIP010000003.1:0-5635 GCA_045806825.1 Marmoricola sp. | reverse complement strand
CGCGTGGTACTGCCGCTTGGGCTCGAGGAAGACGACCGGGTCGTCGTGCGCGATGGCCTGCTGGATCATCCAGTAGCCGTCGACCGGGTTCGAGCAGGTGACCACCTTCAGGCCCGGGGTGTGCGCGAACTGCGCCTCCGGGGACTCCGAGTGGTGCTCGACGGCACCGATGCCGCCGCCGAACGGGATCCGGATGACCATCGGCATCTTCACCGCCCCGTGGGTGCGGAAGTGCAGCTTGGCGACCTGGCTGACGATCTGGTCGTACGCCGGGTAGACGAAGCCGTCGAACTGGATCTCGCAGACCGGCCGGAAGCCGCGCATCGCCAGGCCCACCGCGGTGCCCAGGATGCCGGACTCGGCGAGCGGGGAGTCGATCACCCGGTCCTCGCCGAAGTCCTTCTGCAGTCCGTCGGTGATCCGGAAGACGCCGCCGAGCTTGCCGACGTCCTCCCCCATGATCAGGACCTTGGGGTCGTCCTCCATCGCCTTGCGCAGGCCGGCGTTCAACGCCTTGGCCAGAGTCACCTTGGTCATCAGTGCGCCCCCTCGAACGAAGCCAGGTACGCGGCGTACTCCTCGCGCTGGGTCTCCAGCTCGGGCGTCTGCTCGGCGTAGACCTGGTCGAAGATGCTCAGCGGACTCGGGTCCACCAGCGCCTTGCAGCCGTCGCGCAGGCGGGCGCCGAGCGCGTCGGCCTCCACCTCGACCTCGTCGAAGAACGCCTGGTCGGCCAGGCCGTTGCGGGTCAGGTACGCCTTGATCCGGGCGATCGGGTCGCGCAGCTTCCAGTACTCGAGCTCGTCGCTGACCCGGTAGCGGGTCGGGTCGTCGGTCGTGGTGTGGGCGCCCATCCGGTAGGTGTACGCCTCGACCAGGAACGGGCCGTTGCCCTCGCGCGCGTGCTGCAGCGCGGCGGTGGTGACCGCGTGCACGGCGAGCACGTCGTTGCCGTCGACGCGGATGCCCGGGAAACCGAAGCCGCTGGCGCGCCGGTAGAGCGGGATCCGGCTCTGCCGCTCGATCGGCTCGGAGATGGCCCACTGGTTGTTCTGGCAGAAGAACACCACGGGTGCGTTGTACGACGCGGCGAAGATGAAGGCCTCGTTGACGTCGCCCTGCGAGGAGGCGCCGTCGCCGAAGTAGGCCACTACCGCAGTGTCGCGGTCCGGGTCGCCGGTGCCGACGGCGCCGTCGCGCTGCACGCCCATCGCGTAGCCGGTGGCGTGCAGGGTCTGCGCGCCGATCACGATGGTGTAGTTGGCGAAGTTGTTCACGCTCGGGTCCCAGGCACCCTGGTCGACACCGCGGAACAGGCCGAGCAACCGGAGCGGGTCCAGGCCACGGCAGTAGGCCACCCCGTGCTCGCGGTACGTCGGGAAGACGTAGTCCTGCGGACGCAGCGCGCGACCGGACCCGATCTGCGCCGCCTCCTGGCCCAGCAGCTGCGCCCAGATGCCGAGCTCGCCGTGGCGCTGCAAGGCCGTCGACTCGGTGTCGATGCGGCGGGTCAGCACCATGTCGCGGTAGAAGCCGCGGATGGTGGCCGCCTCGTCAGGACCGCCGTCGAAGGCGAAGTCCGGGTGCGCGACGCGGTCCCCCTCGGGGGTGAGCAGCTGGACGTACTCGACGTCGCCCTCTGCGCTCGGGACCAGGTATTCGGTCATACGGGTATCTCCAGATCCATCAGGTACGGGTGGTCGGGGTCGCCGCCCCCGTACTTGGTCGATCGCGGCCCACGCAGTCCGCAGGGTGTGCGGATGTGACGCGGGCCACTCGTCCGCACCACCGTACCCAGCCGGGTGGTCGCAAAGCGAACCAACCCATCAGTAACGTTCCGTGCCGTGACCCTCCGCAGCGCGAGTCCGCGCACCGCCCTCGCGCTGGTGGTCGTGTACCTGGTGTGGGGATCCACCTACCTCGGCATCCGGGTGGTCGTGAAGGAGGCCCCGCCGCTGACCGCCTCCGGTGCCCGGTACGTCGTCGCGGCGCTCCTGCTCGGCCTGCTGCTCAGCTTCCGCGGGGGCCCGGGGATGGACCTGCGCCGGTTGCGGGTGACCCGTCGGGAGCTGCTCGGCTGCGCGTGCGTCGGGCTGTTCCTCCCCGTGCTCGGCAACGGCCTGGTCTCGGTCGGCGAGGACCGGGGCGCGCCGTCCGGGGTGACTGCGCTGCTGATCGCGATCGCCCCGCTGATGATCACGGTGTTCCGGTTCGCCTCGGGCGACCGGCCACGCCCGCTGACGGTGCTCGGGGTGCTGCTCGGCCTCGCCGGGCTCGCCTACCTGGTGCTGGCCGGGCGTTCGGGCACGCACGACGAGCACGTGCCGATCGGCGCCGCGCTGATCGTCCTGCTGGCGAGCACCTTCTGGGCGTTCGGCTCGTGGGTGCAACCCCGGCTGCCGCTGCCGCGGGACGCCTTCGTGATGACCGTCCACGAGATGTGGACCGGCGGGGCCCTGCTGCTCGTGGCCGGGCTCGTCCGCGGCGAGCGCCCGCACCCGCTCGACTACTCGGCCCACGTCTGGCTGGCCTGGGGCTACCTGGTCGTGTTCGGCTCGATGGTGGCCTTCACGGCGTACGTGTGGCTGCTCGGGAACGCGCCGATCTCGCTGGTGGCGACCTACGCCTACGTGAACCCGGTGGTCGCGGTCATCCTGGGCGCCCTGATCCTGGACGAGCCGATCACGGGGGCGGTCCTCGTGGGGGGCGCTGTCATCGTCGCGGCCGTGGCGATCGTCATTTCCGTAGAAAGAGTCCCAAAACCGAAATATCTACACAATTCGGATCCTAACGCTGCCTGACCCGTTCGAAGGGTCCGTGTTGTCCGGATGGATGATCTTTGTAGCGATCTGATCTTTTCGCCCCAAATAGGTCTACGCTCCTTTTCAGGCCGCCACGTCGGGGGACGTGGCGGGGGGAGAGGGTCAAGCGGTGATCGCCTGGACGATTGGCGCGACGTCCGTCGCGCACGGGATCCACTACGCCGTTCTCGGGGTCGGTCTGGTGGGTCTGCTCGCCCTGCTCGGGCCCCAGCTGGTCGGAGGTCGTCGCGCCGGCTCGGCCCGCGACGAGCACTCGCTGCGCGTCCGCGCGCTGGCTGAGCAGATCGCAGCCGGCGGTCTCGGGGTCTCGACGACCCCGGCGGCACCCGCCCTGGTCCCGCGTGAGCGCACCAGCGACCCGGCACGCACCCGCTACCTGCCGCTGGCCGTGATCAGCTCGACCGCGGCCGCGGGTGTCCATGCAGCCGTGGGCCCGGAGCACTTCCGCGAGGAGGTGCTCTTCGGGATCTTCTTCGCCGGCGCCGCGCTGGCCCAGGTCGGGTGGTCCCTGCTGATGGCGGTCCGGCCCTCCCGTGCCCTCCTGGTCGCCGCCGTGGTCGGGAACGCTGCGGTCCTGCTCCTGTGGCTGATCACGCGCACCGTGGGCCTGCCGGGCCTGCTCCCCACCCCGGAGGCCGTCGGCCCCTGGGACCTCTGCTGCGGAGCCTGGGAGCTGATCGTCGTGATCAGCGCCAGCCGGGTGCTCCGCTCCGACGTCGAGCCCCGCCTTCCGGGCTGGGCCGACTGGGATCCCCTGGCCCGCATCTGGGCGATCGGCTCCGTACTGGTACTGCTGACGCTGACCCTGACTGGGGCCGGTGCATGAAGGAATCTGAGGTGGACCCACGATGGAGTCCTGGCAAGTCGGCCTGATCGGCAACTCGGTGATCATGGTCGCGTACCTGTTGATCACCCTGGCGATCGTGGTGCCGCTGGCGAAGAGCCACCAGCTGCGCAGCAATCCTCTCGGAGCTGCGACCGGCGCGATCTTCTTCACCTGCTCGGTGCACCACGGCTCGCACGCCCTGCACATGCTGCTGCCCTCGCTCGGGTTCGACGACGCCCAGGGACTGGCCATGCGCGAGGCGTGGGGCTGGCCGCTGGCCAGCTGGGACGTCGTGGGCGCCCTGTGCGCGGTCTACTACTGGACCCTGCGACGCAACTATTCTTCACTGATGCACGGAGCCCAGCTGTTCGAGGACCTGCGCGCCCGCGAGCAGCAGGCGCTCGAGCTCAACGACACCGTCCTCCAGGGCCTGGTGGTGGCCAAGATGGCCCTCGACCTCAACCAGCCGGACCGTTCGCAGGAGGCGCTGACCTCCTCGATCTCAGCGGCAAGCCGGATCATCACCGATCTGCTCGGGCGCAGCAGCCAGGACGGCATCGGGCTGGTGCGCAGCGTGCCCGCCGACGTGAAGGCCCCCGAGATCCAGCCCCAGCCCCCGACCCAGCCCGAGAACCAGGGCGACCAGCACGGGGTCACGTGAGCAGCTCTCCCGAGGCCAAGCCGCTCCGGGTCGTCATCGTCGACGACACGGCCGACCTTCGCGAGCTGCTCCGGCTCGCGCTGGTCCGGGGCGGCATGCGCGTCGTCGGCGAGGCCGGTGACGGACTGGCCGGCATCGAGGCCGTCCGCGTGGGACGCCCGGACGTGGTGCTGCTCGACCTGTCGATGCCGGTGATGGACGGCCTGGAGGCGCTACCACACATCCGGGCGCTGGCGCCCGCCGCCCGGATCATCGTGCTCTCCGGCTTCGGCGCGACGCAGATGGCGGAGCGCGCCCTCGAGTTCGGCGCCGACGGCTACCTGCAGAAGGGGGCGTCCCTCGGCCGGATCCTCGACCACGTGCGCGACATCGTGGCCGGCCGGTCGATCAGCTCTGGTCCGAACGGCTCCGAGGCCGACGGCGCCTGGGACCCCGCTCCGACCGGCTTCGGCGCGATCAGCCAGATCCCGGACCAACGCGACCCGTTGCCGCAGACCGAGCGCTGGGACGCCCTCGAGCTGGCACCGTTCGGGATCATCGAGGTCGGCGCCGAGCCGCCGTACCGGATCGTCCGGCTCAACGCCGCCGCCCGCGAGCTGGTCGAGCCGCACCCGCTGTACGCCGGTGCACCTCTCGCCGACGTGGCGCCGGCGCTGGCCACCACGATCGCCGAGAACCGGCTGCGCGGCGACATCGAGTTCGAAGCCACCTCGCGCACCGAACCGATCCAGGTGACCCTGCGGCACAGCGGGGGATCGCTGCTCGTCTACCTGCGGGCGATCACCGACGAGGTGGGCAAGCTGCGCAGCGCCATCGCCACCACCGCGCACGAGATCCGGGGCCCGGTCGCGGTGCTCTGCGCCGTCGCCGAGACGCTCGCGGATGCCGAGGAGGGCGAGCTCGACGCAGCCCAGGAGGCCCGCTTGATGGCCTCCATCGCGCGCCAGTCCCGGATGCTCGACAGCATCACTGCCGACCTGCTCACCGCGGCCCAGATCCAGCGCGGCACCTTGCGCGTCGAGCCCCACCCGCTCGACCCCGTGGCCGTGATCGAGACCCTGATCCAGGACCGCTACCCGGGCAGCGTCACCGTCGAGGTCGACGACCACCGCCAGGTCCTCGCCGACCCGCTCCGGCTCGAGCAGATGATCGGCAACCTGCTCAGCAACGCGCACAAGTACGGCCGCCCGCCGATCGTGGTGCGCACCCGCACCTGCGACGGCCACCCCGAGCAGCTGTGCATCGACGTCGAGGACGACGGCGTCGGCGTGCCCGAGGAGTTCCAGGCACAGCTGTTCCGCGAGTTCAGCCGCGCCTCAGGCACGG
>JBJMIP010000002.1:0-4230 GCA_045806825.1 Marmoricola sp. | reverse complement strand
AGCACGGACCGGTCCCGCTGCGAGTCCTGACGCAGGTCGAGGGTGATGGTGGCGCTGACTGCACTCGGCTTGAGCCGCAAGGTCCGCTGCCAACGCGCGAGGTCCTGGGCCAGCGGGGTCAGCGGCACCGAGTCGGGCACCCGGCCGAGCTCCTCGCCGATGACCAGGCGGTCCTCGATCAGCTTCAGCGGCAGGTCGGACCCGCCGCAGAGGACCGTCCGGGTGGCATCGGTGAGCTCGCTGAGCCCGACCGACGGCCGCGAACGGATCGTGGCCAGTGCACCCGCCATCCGAACCGCTTCGACGACGGTCGCGGGCGCCGCGTCGAGGCCGTCCTGCCGCAGCTCGCGGGCGACCCGGGTGAGCCAGCCGGCGACGATCTCGTCGGGCCGGTCGGCCGTCACGAACAGGTGCTGGTACCAGCCGGGCGAGCGGACCCCGGCACCGTAGCCGCTGGCCAGCGCCAGCCTCGCCGAGGTCCACGGGGCCCAGGTCGCGGCAACCTTGGCCTTCGGCAGTCCGGCCAGGAGCCGGTTGTCGTGCGCTGCCGGCGGCCAGGCCGCGGGGTCCAGCGCCGGCGCGTGGTAGGCGCCGCAGACCACGGCGATCCGGGTGTGCCCGTCCTTGACCGCGCCGCGCAGGACCCGGCGCATGGCGGCCTCCCTGCGCTCGTTCTCGGGGTCGGCGGGCTCCTCGGTCGCGCGAACCTCGGTCATCGCCTCGCGCAGAGCGACGAACGCGGCCACGGAGGACCCGGGCCGGTGCTCGACGGCGTCCTCCCACCAGCGCTCCGGGTCGTCGTACCCGGCGGCGGCGGCGAGGGTGCCGATCACGTCGCGGTGGACGACCGGGTCCTCGCGCTCCGCGGCCAGGGCATGGGTGGCGGGGAGGTCCGCGAACCGGACCGGCACGCCCCGGCCCAGGGCCCAGCGCATCGCCACCCACTCCGGGGAGAAGACCGCCAGCGGGTAGAACGACGATCGCCGAGGAGTGTCGGCGACGTAGACCAGCGCAGCGACGGGGGGCACCAGCTCCGGATCGTCGGCCCCGGTCAGCAGGTCGTCGAGCTCGGGAGGGCCCTCGATGACGACCAGGTCCGGTTGCAGCTCCTCGAGCGCGCCGAGGACGGACCGGGCGGAGCCCGGTCCGTGGTGACGTACGCCCAGGACCTCGAGGGTGGGCGCGGTGACCTCAGGCGAGCTCACGGCAGGCGCGGTACAGGTCGGACCACTGCGGGCGGTCCTTCACGACGGTCTCGAGGTACTCCTGCCAGACGATCCGGTCCTGGACCGGGTCCTTGACCACGGCGCCGGTGATGCTCGCCGCCACGTCGTCGGCACGGATCACGCCGTCGCCGAAGTGCGCCGCCAGTGCCGCCCCGTTGGTCATCACCGAGATCGCCTCGGCGGTCGACAACGTGGCCGACGGCGACTTGATCGTGGTCCGTTGGTCCGAGGTCATCCCCGAGCGCAGCTCGCGGAAGATCTGGACCACCCGGGTGATCTCGGAGAGCGACTCCAGGTCGGCGGGGAGCTCGAGACCGCGGCCGATCGCCGCCACCCGGGACCGCACGATCTCGACCTCCTGCTCCAAGGAGTCGGGGAGCGGGAGCACCAGGGTGTTGAACCGGCGCTTCAGGGCGGAGGAGAGGTCGTTGACCCCCTTGTCGCGGTTGTTCGCCGTCGCGATCACGTTGAACCCCTGCTTGGCCTGGATCTCGGAGTCGAGCTCGGGGACCGGCAGCGTCTTCTCCGAGAGGATCGAGATCAGTGCGTCCTGGACGTCGGCCGGCATCCGGGTGAGCTCTTCGAGCCGGACCAGGCTGCCGGACTCCATCGCACGCATCACCGGGCTCGGTACGATCGCCTCGCGTGTTGGTCCCTCGGCCAGCAGACGGGCGTAGTTCCAGCCGTACCGGAGCGACTCCTCGGTGGTGCCCGCGGTTCCCTGGACCACCAGCGTCGAGGTGCCGCTGATCGCGGCGGCGAGGTGCTCCCCGACCCAGGTCTTGGCCGTGCCGGGCACGCCGAGCAGCAGCAGGGCGCGGTCGGTGGCGAGCGACGCGACGGCGACCTCGACCAGCCGGCGCGGACCGACGTACTTCGCGCTCACCTCGGTCCCGTCGGCCAAGGTGCCGCCGAGGAGGTAGGTGGTCACCGCCCAGGGCGACAGCCGCCACTGCGGAGGACGTGGACGGTCGTCGTTGGCGACCAGCGCCGCCAGCTCGGCCGCGTACTCGTCCTCGGCATGCGCGCGCAGGATCTGGGTGGGTTCGGTCATCGGAAGGACTCCCTGATCGTCGGTAGCAGGCTGAGGTGCTGGGCAAGATGGTGGAACGCGTCCGCGGTGCGACCCTCGGCCTTGGCCGCGAGCTTCACGACCGCGGGTGCCGAGCTCGCCGGCAGCCCGGCCGCCAGCACGACGAGGTACTCGTTGACCAGGTACGCCGAGGACTCCAGCCGGCCCAGCCCGGCGAGCACGTCGGCGGCCAGGTCATCCGGCCACGGTGCCGGGACCAGCCGCGCCGCGGCGAGCACGTCACCGGGGGTCTTCGCTCCCCGGATGCGCTCCCGCGCGCGCTCGGCCCGGGCCGGGACGGGCAGGACCTCCAGCAGCTGCCAGTCCCAGGCCCGGTCCAGCATCGCGGCGGCCCAGACGGGGTCCCGGCGAACGAGGACCGCGGTGCGGAGTCCCCGCAGCGCGTCGGCATCCTCGAGGGCGCCGAGGATCGCCCGTGGTTCCAGCCCGGTCGCGGCGGTCCAGATCTCGAACGGGGCGCCTGCGCTGAGCCGCTCCAGCCACAGCCCGCGCTGGGACCTTCCCTTCGGCGCCTTGCCGAGACCGTCGCGCACGGCTTCGGGTTCGGCCGCTGCCGGCAGCTCGACGGTGACCTTCTTGCGCACCAGGCCGCTGCTGCTGATCAGGGGGCCGAGAGCAGCGCCGAGACGCCGGGCCCGGGCGGACCCCGGGAGCGCGTCGAGCAACCGGTACGCCGTCTCCCGCACGCCGCCGGCCCGGTCGTCGAGGGCGGTCTCGAGGAACGTCTCGTCGTCGGGCCCGAGCCCGGGCTCGAGCGCCGCCAGCAGCGTCGCACGGGCCGCAGCCGGGTCGCTCGCCCAGGTCGAGGTGACCAGGTCCCGGCCGCGGGCCGGGTCCTGGGAGCGGATCGTACGGACCTGAGCTGCTCGCTGGTCGGTCGGCAGCAGGGCCCAGCCGGCTGGGTCGTCCACGTCGAGGTCGTCCTCGGCACCCTCGGTGCCCAGCAGCCAGGACCAGGCGGGATTCTGCTCGGCGAGCCAGCGGCCACGCCGGTCCAGGACCGCAGCGGCGCCCAGGCGTAGGCCCGGGTTACCGGTGGCACGGTCGAGCAGCTCCGGCAGTCGTCGGTGCGGGGCCCGGAACTCTGCGTCGGCCGCCGCCGCGAGCCAGGCCCGCAGAGCCAGCGCGGAGAGCGCGGCGCCGACCGGTGACTGGGTCAGCAGCAGGTCGAGCAGCTGGCGAGCCCGCTCGGGTGCGACCGGGCGGGCGTCCTCGGGTGCGGATGCTGGAAGAGCGTCGGTGATCGCGGGCCTCGAACCTGCTCGGCGGAACGCGGTGCCGAGCGCGATCGCGTCCAGGAACGCCACCTCGGCCGACGCGTCCTCACGGGCCCGCACCGGCCAGCCCGGCCCCGGTGGAACCGGTCGTCGTGCCGTCCCCACGACGGCGGTGGCGCTGATGTTCTGCCACCACTGGTCGACCTCGTCGGCATCAAGCATCGGACATCCCGACGACGTCGGCAGCGGTGGTGAGCACCCGGAACCCGGACGCCTCGAGCTCGCCGAACACCCGCGTCGGACGGGCGCCGGTGACCGCGGCGAGGAGCCACGGATCAACGCCGTCGCCCAGCAGCGGGAGCGTCGTCCCTTCCGGGTCCGTGACCGTCGTCGTCGTGCAGACGGCGTCCTCGACGACCAGCGGGATGCGTGCGGTCCAGGGGTTGACGCCCCAGGTCGTGGACAAGGTCTCGATCCCGCTGCCGAGCGTCGCTCCCGCCGGCAGGGGAGCGCTTCCCGCCACCAGCGCGGGTTCCTCGGCGAACAGCGCTCGCTGCGGCCACGACCCGGGGTAGCGAGCCAGCGGCGCGTCGAGGACCGAACCGACCAGCCGGGCGGCGGGAAGAGCGGCGCCGCGAGCGGCGAAGTCGAGGACCATCAGGGTCTCGGACGAGGCCGTGGAGCGGAGCCAGGT
>JBJMIP010000001.1:0-8168 GCA_045806825.1 Marmoricola sp. | reverse complement strand
GGGGATCCGGCTCTCACCGCTCGGGTCGTTCAACGGCCTGGAGGCCAACGAGGTCGCCGAGGTTCTCGCGCTGGCAGCCGAGCTCGAGAAGCGCGGCGTCGGCTTCCTGCACCTCTCCGAGCCCGACTGGGCCGGCGGACCGGTGCTCGGCGACGACTTCCGTGCGCAGCTGCGGGCGGCGTACTCGGGCGTGATCATCGGGGCCGGCAACTACACCCCGGAGAAGGCCGAGCGTCTTCTGGAGGCCGGTTTCATCGACGCTGCGGCGTTCGGTCGGGCCTTCCTCGCCAACCCGGACCTGCCCGAGCGGCTGCGGACCGGCGCCCAGCTCAACGAGCCCGACCTGGCCACGTTCTACGGCGGGGACGCCGTGGGGTACACCGACTACCCGGCGCTCGCTTCCATCGGCGGCTGAGGCCCCACCTCGACCACCGAAATTGTCGGTGGGGACGCCTAGGTTCGAGGTATGGCACTTCCGGAACCCCACCCCGACCGGCGGCCCGGCTCTGGCGACAGTCTGCAGACACGGACCTAGAACGTGTTCTAGTCTCGGTACATGCGGATCTCGATCAGCGTCGCGTTCCAACCCGTCGACCACTTGGTGGCCATCGCCAAGGCGGCCGACGAGTGCGGCTACGACGCGCTGTCCATCCCGGACCACGTCGTCGACCTCGAGAGCCTGGACACGCCGTACCCGTACACCCCTGACGGCGCGAGGCGCTGGGAGCACGATGCGCCCTGGCCCGACCCCTGGGTGCTGGTCGGCGCGCTCTCGGCCGTCACGACCAACCTGAACTTCTACACCTCGGTCTACGTCGCTGCGCTGCGCAGCCCGTACCAGGTCGCCAAGTCCGTCGGCACCGCTGCCGTGCTGTCCGGCAACCGGGTCGCCCTCGGGGTCGGGGTCGGCTGGTGCCGCGAGGAGTTCGAGCTGATGGACCAGGACTTCAGCACTCGTGGCAAACGGACCGACGAGGCGCTCGAGCTGCTCGCCGAGCTCTGGAGCCCGGGCTGGAACGAGCACGAGGGCGAGTTCTACCCGACCCCGCGACTGGTCATGGAGCCGACGCCGACCGCGAGGATCCCGATCTACGTCGGCGGCCTCTCCGAGGTCGGCATGCGTCGCGCGGCTCGGCACGACGGCTGGATCGGTGACCTCTACTCGATCGAGGAGGCCGCCACCCACGCGAAGCGCCTGCACGAGATCCGGGTCGAGCTCGGCCGCGAGCACGAGGACTTCCGCTTCATCACCGCGCTCAACGACGCCTTCCTTCCCGAGCACTTCGCGGCGGCCGAGGCCGGCGGCGTCACCGACATCTGGACGATGCCGTGGGCGTACTACCACGGCCTCGACTGCACGGCGGAGCAGAAGGTCGACGGCATCCGACGCTTCGCCGAGGACATCATCGCTCCACTACGCTCCGGCGCATGACTCGCTCCGAGACCGTCCGCTGCTGGATCTACGGCTTGATCGCGGTAGCGGCCCTGGTCGGAACCCAGTGGGCGCTGGTCGACGCGCTCTCCTCCGGCACCGACCTCGGCGACCTGTTCGACGGGCCGGTGGCCACGTTCACCACGATCGACCTGCTCGCCGTCGCCGTCACGGCGACGATCTTCATGGTGGTCGAGGGGCGCCGGATCGCGCTGCCGTGGCTGTGGGTCTACGTCGTGCTGGTCTTCACCGTGGCGATCAGCGTGGCGCTGCCGCTGTTCCTGATCGCCCGCACCCGGAAGCTGGCCACGGCCCGCGGTAGTCTCTGACCCACCATGGCCGAACTCAACCGCGACCTGCCCACGGTGGGTGTGGTGGTCCTGACCCAGGGCACGCGGCCGGACGACCTGGCCGCCGGACTTGCCGCGGTGCAGGCGCAGCGGGGCGTGAACGTCGACGTCGTCGTGGTCGGCAACGGCTGGGAGCCGACCGGCCTTCCCGAGGGTGTCCGCGGAGTCGCGCTGCCGGAGAACCTCGGCATCCCCGCCGGGCGCAACGCCGGTACGCCGCACGTGGCCGGCGACATCATCCTGTACCTCGACGACGACGCCAGGCCGGCCAGTGAGGACTACCTGGCCCGCGCCGTCGAGGAGTTCGACCAGGACCCGCGCCTGGGCGTGATCCACCCCCGCGTCGACGCCACCGAGGGCGCACCGCCGAAGCGCTGGATCCCGCGGATCCGCAAGGGTGACCCGACGCGTTCCTCGGCCGCGTTCGTGCTCTGGGAGGGCGCGGACGTGATCCGCCGGGCTGCGATCGACGAGGTCGGCGGCTGGCCGGAGATCTACCGCTACGCGCACGAGGGCATCGAGTTCACCTGGCGGATGTGGGACGCCGGCTGGAAGGTCTGGTACGTCGGGGACATGGCAGTGCTGCACCCGCCGATCGATCCCGCGCGCCACCTGGTCTACTACCGCTTCAACGCGCGCCACCGGGTCTGGATCGCGCGTCGCAACCTGCGCTGGCCGTTCAGCTGGGCCTACGTCGCGAGCTGGACGCTGGTCCAGGTGCTCCGCTCGGTCCGCACCTCCGCCGGTCGCGCCACCCTCAAGCCCTGGTTCTCCGGCTGGTGGGAGGGCTGGCGGGTGAACCCCGGCGGCCGCAAGCCGCTGAAGTGGTCGACCGTCTGGCTGATGACCCGCCACGGCCGGCCCCCGGTGATCTGAGGACCTGCGATGACGACCACGCCGCCGCCGGTCTCGGTGTTCATGACCGTCCTCAACGAGGAGGCCGAGCTCGCCGACGCCGTCCACCGCGTCTTCGCGCAGGACTACGCCGGGGAGTTCGAGCTCGTGCTCGCCGTCGGACCCTCGAAGGACGACACCTGGGGCGTGGCGACGCGGCTCGCCGAGGCGGAGCCCCGGCTCACGGTCGTGGCGAACGCCACCGGCTTCACCCCGCACGGGCTCAACGCCGCGATCGCGGCGGCGCACCACGACATCCTGGTCCGCGTCGACGGCCACGCCTTCCTGCCCCAGGGCTACCTGGCCACGGTCGTGGCACTCCTGGAGAGCAGCGGCGCGGACAACGTGGGCGGTCGGATGGTGCCCGAGGGTGACGGGCCTGTCTCCGACGCGGTCGCCGTCGCGATGAGCTCGCCGTACGGGATCGGCGGGGGAGCGTTCCACGTCGGCGGTACGCCGGGTCCGCAGCCGACGGTGTACCTGGGTTCCTTCCGCCGCGCCGCTGTCGAGGCCGTGGGCGGCTACGACGAGCACTTCCTGCGCGCCCAGGACTGGGAGCTCAACCACCGGCTGCGCGAGGCCGGCTTCGTGGTCTGGTTCGACCCGGCGCTGGCCGTCAGCTACCGGCCCCGGTCGTCGTGGCGTGCGTTCGCCCGTCAGCAGTTCCGCACCGGAGGGTGGCGACGCCGCGTCATCGAGACCCACCGGAGCACCGCCAGCGTGCGCTACCTGGCCCCGCCGGTGGCCGTGCTCGGCGTGCTGCTCGGGCTTCTCGCCGGTGCGCTCGCGCCGGTCCTGGGCGGCTGGTTGCTGCTCGGCCTGGTGGCCCCGCTCGGCTACCTGGGGGCAGTCACGCTGCTCGGGCTGCGCGAGGGTCGGCAGTTGCCGTGGCGGGCACGGTGGCGGGTGCCGATCGCGTTCGCGGTCCTGCACCTGGCCTGGGGCAGCGGCTTCCTGCTCCGCGCCCGCTGAGTCAGACCCCGGCGACCTGGTCGAGGAAGAGCGAGACCGCGTGCGAGACCGACGCCTGGATCTCGTCGAGCTTCGCCACCTCGACGGTGCGGGCGACCAGCTGGTCCGCCCAGGTCTGCTTGCGCAGGTCCTGGCCGACCACGCGCGGTTCCACATCGGTCTCGAAGCCGGCGCCGCGCGAGTAGTCCTTGAACACGAAGCGCAGGTCGTCGCGGCCGTCGAAGGTGATCGGCGCGACCGGGATCCCGTAGCTGTGGCAGACGGCCATGGTGCTGAAGTCGCTGGTCACCACGCCGTCGTAGGCGGCGAGCGTGCGGACCAGCTGCTTGATCGCCGGCGGGCTGGAGGCCAGCGGGCTGAACTCGTCCATCGCGTGGTCGAGGTGCAGCTCGAGATCCGCGTGGCTGATGTGCCGGACGAAGGCGAGCCTGCCGTTCGGCTGGACGTTGTCCAGGGGGATGAAGCGGGAGGTCAGCAGAGTCGGGTCGCCGAACGAGGTCACCTTGGGGCCGCCACCGCTGAACAGTGCCTCGGCGGTGAGCGGGCCGCGGACCGAGACGTACTCGGCCTTGGGCTCGATCTCCACCTCGGCGTTCAGGGCCCCGGTGCCCGCCACGATCGAGGTCTTCTGGATCGAGCTGGCGATCGAGCCGATCATCACCAGGTGCGTGTCCGGGGTCTCGGCACCGGGGCGCTGGAAGAACAGCGCCCGGTCGGCGACGCCGCGCAGCACCAGCGGGCTCAGCCAGTTGCCGACGGCGCCGGGGAAGGGGCGCGCCCACCACATCAGCGCCAGCGGCTGCCGGTCGTCGGCGGCGCCCGCGTAGTGGGCGAACGCCTCGGCAGCGCCCATGGCCTGGGTCTCCGAGTCCATCGGGACCACGTTGCGGGAGAGCCGCTCGCCGAAGGTACCGACGAGCTCCAGGTCACCGCGCTGGCCGGCGGCCATCATCTGGGCGACCAGCCGGGTCCGGTGCGGCGTCGGCTCGGCCGGCCGGAGTGCACCGGGGTCCTCGGCCTCCTCCCCGTCCTCGATGATGTCGTCCATGTCGAACTCGTCGTCCGGGTCGGGGACCATCAGCCCGCCCTTGACGGCAGCATTGGCCAGGCGGGCCTTCACGCGGGCGAAGCGCATCGCGCTCGCCGAGACGTTGCCGACCTGGCTGTAGAGCATCCGCAGGCCGATGAAGAGCACGAACGCGTCCGCGCCACCGACCTTGCCCTTCGCGGCGGTGAACAGCACGGCGCCGAGCGAGCAGGCCATCGCGAAGCTCGCCACGACGGCGCCGAGCTCGGCGTCGCGGATCCGTCGGCCGACGCGCATGCCGACCTCGCCCTGGCCCGGCGGCTTGCCCGACCCGAGCCAGGTCATCTGCGCGGTGAGCTGGTGGCGGTAGATGAACGCGATCGTCGACATCACGCCGGTGACGATGACCAGGTTCGCGATGCCGAAGATGGGGCTCACCCAGAAGAACAGACCGCAGAAGGCGGCGACCTGGATCAGGCCCACCATCGCCGTGGACAGCTCGAAGGCGCCTGCCCAGCTCCAGGCTTCCTTGCTCGCCGGACGCTGCTCGGCCGAGGCGTCGAAGGCCCGCCTGAAGATCCGCACGCGGTTGAGGCGGACCAGGTGGTGCAAGCCCCGGCTCAGGGCGAAGGCGAGGAAGAAGATGCCTGCCGAGCGGAGGAACGCGTGCGGCTCCCGCGCGTACATCTCCTGCGGGTGGTCGCGCAGGATCAGGTGCGAGAACATCCGGGTGACCACGAGCTCCGAGACCGGGAGCAGGGCCATCAGCAGGAGCATCCCCGAGACCTCGGAACGGCCACGGGTCGTCGAGAAGAGCTCGCCGAAGGCCTTCCGGAAGTCGCTGAACACCTCAGGCCGTCGTGCTCAGGTATTCGTCGATCCCCGCGCCGATGGCGTCCTCGATCTCGTCCAGCTTCGCCGCGCTGATCTGCTCGGTGCGGATCAGGTCGTCCCAGTTGGTGCGGCGCAGGTTCAGGTCGACCGCGACCGGCTCCCACACCTCGGAGAGACCGACACCCTGGGAGTAGTCGCCGTACTTGATGCCGTTGCCGTGCACCGCGTCCTCGAAGCCGCTGAAGCCGATCAGGGCGCAGGGGATGCCGTAGCTGTGGCAGGTGATCATCACGTGCATCGCGCTGGTGATGACCGCGTCGTACTCGGCGAGCTTGTAGACGAACGTCCGGATGTCGTCCGGGTGGGACATCAGGACCGAGAGCTCGTCGACGTTCTCGGGGAGCGTGACCGGCAGGGCCGCGTGGGTGAAGTGCCGCACCAGGGCGATCCGGCCGTTCGTGGTGGCCCGCTCGACCGGCAGGATCCGGGACAGCAGCGCGCCGGGGTCGCCGAAGCTCTCCACCACCGGGCCGCCGTCGCGCTTGAGCACGGCAGCCGTGACGGGGCCGCGGACCGAGAAGTACTTGGCCTGCGTCTCGAGCTCGATCTCGTCGGAGGAGATGCCGGTGCCGACCACGATCGAGCTCTTGTTGATGAACCGGCCGATCGAGCCGATGGTGATCAGGTGCGGCTGCTTGGTCGGAGCGGTCGGCGCCACGTAGTTGACCGGGTGGCTGGACAGGGCCTGGAGCGTCATCGGGGCCAGCCAGTCACCGAAGTTGCCGGGGAACGGGCGCGGCCACCAGGCCAGCGTCAGCGGGACGTCCTCGGTGCCGTCCAGGGCGTAGTGCGCGAACGACTCCGCGGCGCGCTGCGCGCCGGCCTCGTTGGCGGTCGGGATGCTGCCGGAGTTCAGCCGGGCGGCGATCTCGCGGACGTTCTCGAGCTCGCCACGCTGACCGGCCGCGACCATGGCGTTGATCAGGCTCTGGCGGTGACGCGAGGTGCCCGACGGGTCGTGAGCGCCCTGGGTCAGGACGTGGGTGATGCCCATCCGGTCGGCCGCGGCACGGATGCGGCCGGCCAGGGGCCCGGAGACCTTGGAGAGCCGGCGCTCGAAGGACTTGGCCCACTTCAGCGCGCGCTTGCGCAGGGAGCCGGCCTTGCGGGCCACGCCCTCCATCTCGCCGTGCTGGGTGACCTTGCCCTTGAACTCCGCGACGTTGCCGCTGGAGCCGAAGGAGAAGAAGGCCGGTACGCCGTGCCCGCTGCGTCCGACGACGGCGGCCGACGGGATCACCTGGAAGGTCATCGCCGCGGCGTTGCTGCGCCAGGACTCCTCGAAGAAGTAGTCGTCGGTCGCCTTGATCTCCAGCGTCGACTCCAGCCGCACCGCGTCGGCGATGAACTTGCGCGCCGCGGGCGTGGTGTTGATGCCGAAGAAGCAGGGCTCCCAGAAGCGGGTGCGGTTGGCGTAGCCGATCGTGGTCGGGTTGCCGAAGCCGCGCTGGAAGCCGATCAGGTCGGCGGTCGCGTTGTGCACGTACTCGGGGAGGTCGAGCAGCATGCAGTCGACGTCGATCCAGAAGACCTTCTTGTCCGGGTACTTGTCGCAGACGCTGCCGAGGAAGCCGATCTTCTTCCGGCAGATGTCGGCCCAGTCCTCACCGGGCTGCTTGACGATCTCCTGGAGCTCGGAGCCCACGCCGATGTCGGCGAGGTTCTTCCGCAGCCGTTCGGCGTGGTCACGGTAGTAGTCGTCCGCCGTGTAGAACGAGCAGACGACAACGTCAGTGAGGTCCATCGGTTTCCTTAGATCATCGGCGGCAGGGGCCAGCGTCCACCGTATCGCCCGGAGCGCCTAAGAACCCCCTCGGCGGCCGCCCGGGAGCGTGTGTAATGCGTCGCAGATCACCCCTGACGGATCACCCGTGCGGGGTTTCCCACGGCCACGGCTCCCGCGGGGACGTCCCGGGTGACCACCGCGCCGGCGCCGATGACCGCGTCGTCGCCGATGCTGACCCCGGCCAGGACGATGGCACCGCCGCCGATCCAGACGTTGCGGCCGATCGTGATCGGGCCCGCGGCCTCGATCTTGCTGCGGCGCTCGTCGGCGTCCACGGGATGGGTCGGGGTGAGCAGCTGGACCTGCGGCCCGATCTGGGTGTCGTCGCCGATGGTGATCGGCGCGCAGTCGAGCGCGGTCAGGCCGAAGTTCACGAACACCCGGTCGCCGACGCTCAGCTGGCTGCCGTAGTCGACGTACAGGGGAGGTCGGATCGCGACGTCCTCACCGACCGAGCCGAGCAGCTCGCGCAGGATGCCGGGACGCACCAGCTCGCGCGCCGAGTTGTACTCCTCCATCAGTCCGCGGGCCCGTCGGGCCGCGACCACCAGTTCCGGGTCGTCCGCGAAGTAGGGCTCGCCGGCGATCATCTTCTGCCGGGCTGTGCGCTCGCTCATGCCGCCCACTCTAGGCAGGCGTCAGGCGGGCTCGGCGACCTCGAAGTCGGCCAGGTCCAGGTGCTCGGTCCGGGCCTTGTACTCGACCACGGTCCCGGGCCAGTTCGTGGTGACACGGCCGCCCTCGTCGCGGTACCAGCTCGAGCAGCCACCCCAGTCGATGTAGTTGTGAAGTGGGTGGTGTTGGTATTGTTTG